>JBDTAD010000028.1:0-13814 GCA_039924815.1 Lacisediminihabitans sp. | reverse complement strand
GCAAGTCAGGACCGTACTTGCCGTTGCCCGGTACCTCAACGATCGAGGTGCCGAGCGCCTTGAGGCCCTGCACCATCAGATTAGAGTCGCGCGAAAATAGCGGCGCGTGCAGCGTTGAGGGACCATCGGCCAGCGCGGCAAGCACCAACTCACGATTGGTGAGGGACTTTGAACCGGGCAACGCCAGCGTCGCCGCGAGCGGGCCTGAGCTCAGAGGAGCAGCCCACGGTCCAGGGTCGGCTTCGAGTACGAGATCGTCGTTCTCGTACGGGTCGAACTCCGGCTTGGAATAACTGGAAACTAGCATCGGTTACCAGAGTATCGGCACGCGAGGTGAAGAGGAGGATACTGTGACGCTTCTGCTGGAGACTAGCTTGCGCGATACCCCGGTCACCCCCAGTTACAGCCCAGTAAGCTTGGCGTCGATGACGACTTCGACCAAAAAGACACCGCCTTCGGATACCGCGCGCGCGTTGTTCGAAGAGCAGGCGATCCCTTTTATGGATCAGCTCTACGCCGCTGCGATGCGCATGACTCGCAACCCCTCGGACGCAGCTGACCTCGTGCAGGACACCTTTGTTAAGGCTTTCGCCGCGTTCGGCCAGTTTCAGCAGGGCACGAACCTCAAGGCCTGGCTCTACCGCATCCTCACGAATACCTTCATTAACGGATACCGCAAGAATCAGAGGAACCCGTACCAGGGCACTATCGACGAGCTTGAGGACTGGCAGCTCGGGGGAGCGGAATCTGTCACCCAGGGCAGATCGACCCGCTCGGCAGAGGCTGAGGCGATCGATCATCTGCCCGATAGCGACGTGAAGGATGCACTGCAGTCGATTCCAGAAGACTTTCGTATGGCGGTCTACTTCGCCGACGTAGAGGGCTTCTCCTACCAGGAGATAGCCGACATCATGAAAACACCGGTAGGGACCGTCATGAGCCGTCTGCATCGTGGCAGGCGAATGCTCCGCGAACTGCTGGCAGGGTATGCCGGGGAGCGCGGAATAGCGCCCTCTCGCAGTCCAAAATCGTCTGGGAGCCAAAAAGATGACTGACTGCGGTTGCGAAAAAGCGAAGGCCGAGTTGGAAGAGTATCTTCACAACGAACTTGCCAAGGCGGATGCCGCGGATATTGCCGAGCACATGGCCGGATGCGTGGACTGCGAGACTGAGCACCACGTCGGGATCGTGCTGACCCAAGCCGTACAGCGCGCGTGCAAAGAGACGGCTCCGGAAGACCTGCGCGCTCAGGTACTACTCAAACTGCGCCAGATTCAGGCCACCCACTAAAGCGGTGCGCGTTACCGTTCCCTGAGCCTGAGCCCACGCCGCCGGTTCCGAACGATTCGAAGAATCGGTCGGCCGTGCCGGTGGGGATCGAAGGGGCCAGACTTACAGCGTCAGCGCGGTGTCGATTAGCGCAGCCTGTTCCTTGGCGCTGCGCTTGGTCGATCCCGATGCAGGAGACGCGGATGCCGGACGTGAGGCCACGGAGATCGAGCGTTCCTTGTAGTTGCGAGCCAGTTCGAGGCAGATGAAGGGCCACGCGCCCTGGTTCTCCGGCTCTTCCTGTGCCCACATCAGCTCAGCGTTCGGGTACTGCGACAGCACGGAGGCGATGTTACGCAGCGGCAGCGGGTAGTACTGCTCAACCCGTACGAGCGCAACGTCTTTCTGCTCCCGTTTGTCCCGCTCGGCCAGCAGGTCGTAGTGCAGCTTTCCGGCGTGCAGCACGACGCGCTTGACCGCGGCCTTGTCTGTGATGGTCGCATCGTCGATGATCGGTTCGAACTTGCCGTTCGTGAAGTCCGCGATATCGCTCGTGGCCCCGCGCAAACGCAGCATTGCCTTCGGGGTGAAGACAATGAGAGGTCGGCGCGGACGCTGGTACGCCTGGCGGCGCAGCAGGTGGAAGTACGACGCGGGAGTCGACGGCCGTGCGACCGTCATGTTGTTCTCGGCGCACAGTTGCAGGTAGCGCTCGATGCGAGCAGAGGAATGATCCGGCCCCTGGCCCTCATAGCCGTGTGGCAGCAGCAACACGACGCTCGACCGCTGTCCCCACTTCTGCTCAGCGCTTGCGATGAACTCGTCAACGATGATCTGGGCACCGTTGGCGAAGTCGCCGAACTGTGCCTCCCAGAGCACGAGGGCATCTGCTCGCTCGATCGAGTATCCGTATTCGAAGCCCATGGCTGCGTACTCGCTCAGCAGAGTGTCGTAGATCCAGAACCTACCTTGGTTCTCGCTCAGATTACCGAGCGGGAGCCATTCCTGGCCGTTGACGCGGTCGTGCAGGATAGCGTGGCGCTGCACGAAAGTGCCTCGCCTCGTGTCCTGGCCGGCCATCCGCACTGGTGTGCCCTCAAGGAGGAGCGAACCGAGCGCGAGGAGTTCGCCGAAGGCCCAGTCGATCGAGCCGTTGCGGCTCATGTCGACGCGCTTCTTGAGAAGGGCCTGCAGCTTCGGGTGCACGCTGAACCCGACCGGCGGATTTCCGTGGGCGTCACCAACGAGTGCGATCACGCTCTCGGTTACCGCTGTGGTCTCAGGCTCACCGTGAGCGTCGTCCTGTTGTGCGTTCGGACGCTCAAGGTCGGCAACGGCGTTCGGGTCCTGGACGATGATTGGCATCGATGCGGTTTGTGCAGCGTGTGTCTCAGCGAAGGCTCGCTCAAGGCGATCCTGGAAGTCCTGGTGTGCGGAGTTGTATTCTTCCTCGGTGATATCGCCGCGGCCAACGAGCGCTTCGGTGTAGAGGGTGCGCACGCTGCGCTTGGCCTCGATGAGGTTGTACATGAGCGGCTGGGTCATCGACGGGTCGTCGCCCTCGTTGTGCCCGCGCCTGCGGTAACAAATGAGGTCAATCACGATGTCACGGTGGAACTCCTGTCGGTAGGCGAACGCCAGTTCTGCTGCGCGCACCACCGCCTCCGGGTCGTCGCCGTTCACGTGGATGATCGGGGCCTGGATGGTCTTGGCAACGTCCGTTGAGTAGACCGAGGTGCGGCCTTCGCTCGGCGACGTCGTAAAGCCAACCTGATTGTTGATGTTGACGTGCACGGTGCCACCGGTGCGGTACGCGCGCAGCTGAGACATCTGTAGGATCTCGACAACGATGCCTTGGCCTGCCATCGCAGCGTCACCGTGGATCATCACGGGCAGCACCCGGAAGCTTCCGATCGGCTTTCTGTCTTGCTTGGCGCGAACGATGCCCTCGAGAACGCCATCTACGGCCTCAAGGTGGGAGGGGTTAGCGGAGAGGTAGACCGGAATCTGCTCGCCGTTTGCGCCGGTGAAGGTTCCCTCGGTACCGAGGTGGTACTTCACGTCTCCAGAACCCTGAATGGTCCGGGGATCCTGGGTACCTTCGAACTCGCGGAAGATCTGTCCGTAGGTCTTGCCCGCGATGTTGGTCAGCACGTTGAGACGGCCACGGTGGGCCATCCCGATTGCCACCTCGTCGAGCTTCTCCTCCGCTGCACCCTGCAGGAGAGCGTCCAGCAGAGCAATGGTGGACTCGCCACCCTCCAGACTGAATCGCTTCTGGCCAACGTATTTGGTTTGCAGGAAGGTTTCGAAGGCCTCTGATTCGTTGAGTCGCTCCAAGATGCGCATCTGCTCATCGTGGCTCGGCTTTGAGTATGGCTGCTCG
Source organism: Lacisediminihabitans sp. (assembly GCA_039924815.1). Classification (GTDB taxonomy): domain Bacteria; phylum Actinomycetota; class Actinomycetes; order Actinomycetales; family Microbacteriaceae; genus Parafrigoribacterium_A. The sequence continues at coordinate 10,159 of JBDTAD010000028.1, read as the reverse complement.
ACCCTGTTCTGGATCCACTTGCGCTGCGCCGGATCCTGGATGTGCATGTACTCGATGCCGGTCGTGCGGCAGTAGGAGTCGCGCAGAATCCCAAGAATGTCGCGTAGCTTGGAGCTGCGCTTACCCCCGAACCCTCCAGTCACGAAGGTGCGGTCGAGATCCCAGAACGTCAGTCCGTGATTGTAGATATCCAGATCGGGGTGGATGCGCTGACGGTACTCCAACGGATCGGTGTCGGCCATGAGGTGGCCGCGCACCCGGTACGAGTTGATGAGTTCGTGCACGCGGGTGGCCTTACTCAGGTCCTCCGCCGGATCAACGGTGATGTCCATGCCCCACTGGATGGGGTCGTAGGGAATGCGCAGGGCCGCGAAGATGTCTTCGTAGAAGCCGTGCTCGCCAGTGAGTCGTTCCTGCACGAGCTTGAGGAACTCGCCTGAGCCCGCACCCTGAATGACCCGGTGGTCATAGGTCGAGGTGAGGGTGATGGTTTGCCCGATCGCTAGATCAACGACGGTTTTGACTGAAGAACCGCGATACTCGGCCGGGTATTGAAGAGCACCAGCGCCAATGATGCAGCCCTGGCCACGCATGAGCCGAGGCACCGAGTGCTCGGTGCCGATGCCGCCGGGATTGGTCAGAGAGATGGTGGTGCCCGCGAAATCATCGGCCGTGAGCTTGTTGGCGCGGGCCTTGGCAACGAGCGCCTCGTAGGCGGCAACGAACTGACTAAAGTCCATGGTGTCCGCATGCTTGATGCCTGGCACCAGCAGCGCGCGGCTCCCGTCGGGCTTCGGGATGTCAATGGCCAGGCCAAGGTTGATGTGCGCTGGCGCGACAGCGGACGGCTTGCCGTCGACCTCGTCGTAGTAGACGTTCTGGCTCGGGAAGTGCTTGAGCACCTGCACGAGCGCCCATCCGATGAGATGCGTGAACGACACCTTGCCGCCGCGCGCACGCTTCATGTGGTTGTTGATGACGATGCGGTTGTCGATCATGAGCTTCGCCGGAATGGTGCGCACGCTCGTTGCCGTCGGAACGGTGAGGCTCGCGTCCATGTTCGCAGCGAGAGACTTTGACATGCCTCGCAGCGGCTGTACGACGCTGCTGCCCTCGGCCGGTTCTTCAGCCGCTTCAGTCTTCTTCGCCGAGGGAGCCTCAGCTGGAATTGGCTGGGGCGCTGCCTGCTTCGACGTGGTCTTCGCGACCGGTTGCCCCTGCTGTGATTCGGGGGTCGGCGTTGTGGCCGGTGCCGGTGCGGCGGCGGCAACCTGCGGAGTGCTCGACTGGGTCACCTCGACGGGCTGCTGTGGCTGGGCCTGTGGCTCCTCGGCGTGAGCCTGTGGCTCCTCGTGCTGCGGCGCGGCATCCGCTACCGGAGCCGCTGTGGCTTCAACTGATTCCGCCACGTGCTGGGCGGCTTCACCGGGCTGTACTGGCTGGTAACTGTCAAGAATCGGCCACCATGACTGGTCTACCGAGTTCTTATCAACGATGTACCGTTCGTACATCTCGTCTACCAGCCATTCGTTGGCTCCAAACTCGCCGGAGGATCCATCCTCTGACGCGAGTCCGGTCACTTGGCTCGACACCGCGTACCGCCCACTTCTTCGTTAGTCATGTTTTGTGATCTACCCGCCCCATGTGTGCAACAGGCACGTGCCATCATTGGCCGCTTGTGTTCAAGCTTAATCGCTTTGTTCGCACCGTGCCGACTCCCACGACAAGCACTACCTTTAAAATCATGGAGTTTTACGAGGCATCGCCACAGCACGACCTGACCTACTCTGATGTATTCCTCGTGCCGCGCCGCTCGGCCGTGGGCAGCCGATTGAGTGTGTCGCTGGCGACTGGCGATGGCACGGGCGCGACCATCCCGATCGTGTCGTCGAACATGAATTCGGTGACCGGGCCACGGCTTGCGGCCACTCTCGCGCGACGTGGAGGCCTGGGCGTACTGCCCCAGGATCTTCATCTGCAGGATCTCGACAGCGCTATTCGTTGGGTAAAAGATCAGCCGGTGGAATTCGACACCCCGCTGAGATTCGCGCCCGAGACAACGGTGGCTGAGGTTCTGAAGCAGGTGCCAGCGGTCGCCGGACACGGAATCCTGGTGCAGGACGAGCACGGTGTTTTCCTGGGAGCCATCCTGGCCGCTCGGCTCGGCACGGCCCTTCCAGACGCTCGACTGGGGGATCTGCTGCACGGACAGGTCGCCTCGATCGACGCCGATGACGTGCCGGATGCGCGTGCGGCCTTTGACCTGATGGTCGCCGCCGGTCTGGAGTTTGCCCCGGTGCTGCGTCACGGGGAGGTAGTCGGAACCCTCAGCCGCACCAGCGCTCTCCGGTCGACGCTCTACACACCCGCCGTCGACAGCGACGGCAGACTAATCGTTGCCGCGGCACTGGGAATTAACGGGGATGTCGCCAGTAAAGCGAAGGCACTTGTTGCAGCGGGCGTTGACGTCCTCGTGCTCGACACGGCGCACGGCCACCAAGACAGCATGCTGCGCGCCATTAACACGGTCGTAAGCCTCGGGTTGTCTGTTCCGCTGGTCGCGGGCAACGTCGTCTCCGCCGCCGCCGTGAGCGATCTCGTGGGCGCCGGAGCCACCATCGTCAAGATCGGTGTTGGTCCGGGTGCCATGTGCACAACGCGCATGATGACGGCGGTGGGACGGCCGCAGTTTTCTGCGGTCCTCGAGACGGCGCAGGCAGCCAAGGAGCTCGGGGCGCTCGTGTGGGCGGATGGCGGTGTGCGGTACCCGCGGGACGTCGCGCTCGCGCTCGCCGCGGGGGCGGCATCCGTCATGATCGGATCCTGGTTCGCCGGCACGATCGAAGCCCCAGGCACGCTCGAGACGGATGCGGCTGGCCGCCTCTACAAAGAGAGCTGGGGGATGGCCTCGACCAAGGCCGTGCACGACCGCTTCGATCGCCTGGACGCCTACGAGCTGGCCCGCAAGGAACTCTTTGCCGAGGGTATCTCGTCGTCGAAAATTTACCTTGACCCTCAGCGACCGTCGCTGGAAGACCTGCTCGACATGATCACCTCTGGCGTGCGCAGTTCATTCAGCTACGCCGGCGCATCGAACGTGCAGGAATTCCACGAGCGCGCTCTGGTCGGAATCCAGTCTGCGGCCGGGTACGAGGAGGGCAAGGCACTGCCGGTGAGCTGGTGACCGCACCGGTGCCCGTTACTCGACCCTCGGATACGCAGTTCCTCTCGGTATAGTGGGTCAAATAATGGACGACCCTCCTCCTGGTCTTTGCCGGTGGCCCCGTGTATGAACTGATCATGCTCGCCGTCGGTCTGGTTCTCACCATCGGTACCGGCTTTTTCGTGGCATCCGAATTCTCGCTGGTCAATCTCGACCGCGCAGATCTCGAAGCGCGCCAGCAGCGGGGGGAGCGCGGCCTCGCGATTTCTATCGGAGCGCTCAAGCTCACCTCGACCCACCTCTCCAGTGCGCAACTCGGGATCACCCTGACGACGCTGCTGACCGGATTCACGATGGAACCCGCGATCGGTAGTTTGCTCCGCGGTCCGCTTACAGGGCTCGGACTCCCCTCCGCAGTGATTACGGTCTTGGCCAGCGTGCTTGCGATCGTGCTTGCAACCCTGTTGTCAATGATCATTGGCGAGTTGGTGCCGAAGAACTTTGCCCTCGCCCTGCCGATCGCCACGGCCAAACTCGTACTCCCGTTCCAGCGCGGGTTCACCTGGGTGTTCCGGCCGTTCGTGGTGGTTCTGAATGACACAGCCAACCTCATCCTGCGAGCGGTGGGCATTGAACCGCGCGAGGAACTGTCCTCGGCTCGCACCGCTGAGGAGCTCACCTCGCTCGTGCGCCGATCGGCCAAGGAAGGCAGTCTTGACCGTGATACCGCCACCCTGCTGGCCCGCACGCTTGCCTTTAGCGAACTCAGCGCAACCGATGTGATGACTCCGAGACCCAGAGTGTCGAGCGTCGAACGCACTGACTCTGCGCAGCTCGTGATCGACCTGGCCAAGCGCACCGGGCTTTCCCGCTTTCCCGTGGTCGACGACGGAATCGACGATGTCGTGGGCTTTGTGCACGTCAAGCAGGCGGTTGCCGTGCCGAGGGAGCGCCGCGGTGACGTCCCAGTTTCCGCTTTGCAGTCGGCCGCACTGCGGGTACCGGAAACTATGAAGCTTGACCTTCTGCTCGGTGAGCTGCGCGGTCGTGGCTACCAGATGGCCGTGGTCGTAGACGAATACGGCGGTACGGCAGGCGTGGTCACCCTCGAAGACCTGGTGGAAGAGCTGGTCGGTGAGGTCGCGGACGAGCATGACAGGACGCGCGCCGGAGTCGTGCGCTCCCGCAAATGGTTGACATTCCCTGGGATGCTGCGGCCGGATGAACTGCTCGAGCGAGCTGGCGTCTCGGTGCCGGAGGACGGTCCGTACGAAACCGTTGCAGGATTTCTCATGAGCGAGCTCGGTCGAGTCGCGGTGAGCGGCGACACGGTCGTGGTGGATGCCGGCGAATTCCGGGTCGAGCGGATGGACGGCCGTCGGATCGATCGGGTGCGCTTCACCCCGGTTGCCGCGGAAGAGGGTGTGAGCAATGAGTGATCTATGGGGATTGATCTGGCTCGTCATCCTGCTGCTCGCGAATGCCTTTTTCGTAGCGGCCGAGTTTGCCGTGATCTCGGCCAGGCGCTCCCAGATTGAGCCACGGGCCGAGGCGGGAAGTCGGGCGGCAAAGATCACCATTCAGGCGATGGAACACGCGACGATGATGCTCGCAACGAGTCAACTGGGCATCACAGTGTGTTCACTGCTCATCCTGAACGTGTCTGAACCTGCCATCCACCACCTCCTCGAGCAGCCGCTCGGCCTCACCGGGTGGTCTTCGGAAGTTATTGGGACGATTTCCTTTATCGTCGCGCTCGCCATCGTGTCGTTCCTGCACGTGGTTTTTGGTGAGATGGTCCCGAAGAACCTGTCCTTCTCCGTTCCCGACCGGGCTGCGCTCATCCTCGCACCACCGCTTGTCTACATTTCGATGGCTTTCCGGCCCGTCATCGTCGCTCTTAATGCCACTACGAATGGCATCCTGCGCCTGTTCGGTGTGCAGCCTCGGAACGAGGCGACGAGCGCGTTTACGGTGGACCAGGTGGCCACGATCGTGGCGCAGTCCACGAAGGCCGGCATGCTCAACGACAGCATCGGTGCTCTGAGTGCGGCCTTCGAGTTCTCCACGAAGAAGGTCAAGGACATCGCTGTTGCCATGGATGGCCTGGTCAGTCTTTCCGAAGCGGCAACACCGGCAGAGGTGGAGCGCGCGGTCGCGCAACACGGCTTCTCGCGCTATCCGCTGCTGGATGACGCGGGGGAGCCGACCGGGTACCTGCACCTCAAGGACGTGATCGACCTCGAAGAGACACACGAGTTCAACGAGCCGGTGCCGCCGAAGCGCATCCGCCAGCTCATCTCGATCTACCGTGAGGCAGATCTAGAGGATGCCCTCGCATCAATGCGTCGTTCCGGAGTGCACCTGGCACGCGTGTTTGACGAGCAGGGCGCGACGCGCGGTGTGCTGTACCTCGAGGACATCATCGAGGAGCTCGTCGGCGAGGTGCAGGATGCGACCAGACGCGATTAGTCGGTGGTGGCTGAGGGTGCCGCGTACCGAGTGGCTCGTGACCGAACTATCGTGAGTGTCATGGCTGCCTATCGGGAGTGGACACCGGCCGACGCGCGAGGGTTCATCGCGGAGCCGGTCGAAGGAGACGACAAGTACTCCCGCGGAGTGCTCGGTATCGTCACGGGGTCGACGCGCTATCCCGGTGCGGCCGTGCTGGGCGTTGAGGCTGCGCTGCGCACGGGCCTCGGAATGGTGCGCTATCTCGGCCCCGCGGCCGCGACCAGTCTTGTGCTGCAGCGCAGGCCGGAGGCTGTCACTTCGACGGGTCGGGTGCAGGCGTGGCTGCTCGGCTCCGGGATGGATGCCACGGAGCGCGATGAAGCAACAAACACGCTGCTGACAGATGCGCTCGGCCAGGCGGTGCCTACCGTACTGGATGCTGGCGCACTCGACCTGCTCCACGACGCCGCCGGACCCGTCGTCATCACACCACATCTGGGCGAACTCGCCAGAGTGCTAGGTCGGGAGGCAACGGAGCTCTCCCAGAACCCGGGGGAAGCCGCGCGGCGGGCCGCAAACGAGCTCGGGGTTACCGTGCTTCTCAAGGGCCACAGGACTTACATTGCGGTGCCGGATGGTACGGGGCTCACGGCGGCGAGCGCCCCGAGTTGGACGGCAACGGCAGGCACAGGAGATGCCCTCGGGGGCATCCTCGGGGCACTGCTTGCGACTCACTCACGCTCGCTCGCGAAGGAGCCGCCCGGAGGTCTGCTGGCCAGACTTGCGGCGACGGCCGCGGTGTTGCACGGCCTCGCGGCGACACGGGCGAGTGGCGGGGGTCCCTTCGTCGTGCTCGATCTGGCCGCGGCACTGCCCGTCGTGATCTCCGAGCTATTAGCCGAGTATCCGGCCGCTTCGTGACGGTTGCTGTCGACCGTTCGCAGCTCACGAACGTGGCATTCGCCCGTTGGACGTCGTCGCGCTGGGTGCTGTGGCTGGGACTGGTCGTGACCCATGCCTGGCTCAGCTTCGTGAACATCAACGGGCACAGTCATCCGCTCGGCGACGTCACCCTCGTCTACCTGCCCTGGATGCAGCATGGCTTCGATAGTCACTACTGGGTCGGCATCGACGCGCCCTGGGTCTACCCGATCCTCGCGCTCGTGCCGATGCTGCTCGCCTGGACTTTCGGCCCAGACAACTACGCCTTCACCTGGTTGGCACTCGTGGCCGTGCTGGATGCTGTCGCCTTCGGCTTTCTCATCGGATGGCGGCGTGACGTTCGCAATACCGGGGCAGCCTGGTGGTGGCTCGCCTTTCTCGTACTCCTCGGACCGATTTCCGTCGCGCGGCTCGACACGGTAACCGTTCCCCTCGCGATCATCGCGATCCTGTTCGTGGCGACACGACCGACGGCAGCGGCTGTGCTCCTCACCGTCGCGACCTGGATCAAGGTGTGGCCCGCCGCTGTGCTCCTCGCCCTTGTGATCACTGTGCGGGCGCGCTGGAGAGTTCTCGTGTCCGCGGTCGTCTGTTCCGCCGCCATCAGTTGTCTCGCGGTTTTTCTCGGCGGTGGGCCGCAGTTGCTGAGCTTCGTGGCACAGCAGTCGAGTCGTGGGCTGCAGATCGAGGCGCCGGTGAGCACCCTCTGGCTCTGGCAGGCCTTCGCCGGGGTACGACACACGCGCCTCTACTACGACACGAGCTTGCTTACCTATCAGGTTGATGGTGACGGAGCCCGTGAAGTGAGCGCCCTGATGACACCGCTGCTCGCCATCGTCGTGCTCACGATTATTCTGCTGGCGGTGCTCGCGCTGCTGCGCCGTGCTCCGGCCGCCGAACTGTTCTCCCCGCTCAGTCTCGCTCTGGTGAGCGCATTCATCGCCTTCAACAAGGTGGGTTCGCCCCAGTACATGTCGTGGCTTGCCGTGCCTATTATCTGCGGACTGGTCACCTCACGCGCCGGTCACGGTCGTTCATTCCGGATGCCGGCGGGCATCACGTGCGCGCTCGCTGTGCTCACCCAACTGATCTATCCGTGGTTCTACGATGCACTCCTCTCCCTTGACCCCGCGGTCCTTATCGTGCTGACAGCACGCAACGCGCTGATCTTCGTACTGTTGGGCTGGGCAGTTTTCGCACTCTGCACGGCGTATCGCCGGGTGGAGGTGGGGCGGTCGGGGAATGTCTTCGGGCGTGACAGGCTTGAATCTTTCACGCACACCACAGACGAGGGGTAGAAACATGCTCATAGCATTTTCGGTCGCACCAAGCGGCGGACCAGCGGATGGCGACTCGGTTCACGACGCTGTCGCGGCGGCAGTGAAAGTCGTTCGAGATTCCGGCCTGCCGAATCACACTTCGTCGATGTTCACCGAGATCGAGGGCGAATGGGACGAGGTCTTCGACGTTGTCCGCAAGGCGACGGAGGCCGTGGCCGCCTTTGGAACGCGCGTGTCCCTCGTGCTGAAGGCCGACATCCGTCCTGGGCACAGCGGTGAGCTGACCGGCAAGGTGGAACGGCTGGAGCGCGCGATCCGCGAATCCTCCCGGTGAGCCGAGCGAACGTCATCGCACACGGCGATCCTGCACTGTCCTCGGTCGCGTCACCCCTGAGCCCTGCCCGCACGAGACTCGCCCTGCTCGCTCTCGCGCTCGGCGGCTTCGGGATCGGAGCCACCGAGTTCGTCGCGATGGGACTGTTGCCGAACCTGGCGCATGACCTGCTCCCGGCACTCGCGTCAGCGCATCCCGCTGCTGCGAACGCGCAGGCCAGCTGGCTGGTTTCCGCTTACGCCCTGGGGGTTGTTGTCGGCGCACCCACGATCGCCACGCTTGCCGCCCGTTTTCCGCGCAAACAATTACTCCTGTGCCTCGCCGCGACGTTCACGGTCGCGACCGTGGCATCCGCACTGCTGCCGAGCTTTGGTCTTGTGTTGCTCGCCCGGTTTGTTGCCGGGCTGCCGCACGGTGCGTACTTCGGAGTCGCGTCCCTCGTGGCGGCATCGCTGATGGGGCCGGGTCGACGCGCAAGAGGCGTCGCTGTCGTGCTTGCGGGCCTCACGATCTCGAACATCATCGGCGTTCCGGCGATAACACTGCTCGGGCAGGCCACCAGCTGGCGTGTCGCCTATCTCGCTGTCGCGGCGATCTTCGCTGCCAGCTTTGTCGCGATCGCTTTTCTCGTTCCGTTCCAGGATGGCGATCCCGCCGCCACGATGAAGCGAGAGCTGCAAGCGTTCGGCCGCGTACAAGTCTGGTTCGCCCTGCTGATCGGCGCAGTGGGCTTCGGTGGCTTCTTCGCCGTGTACACCTTCATCTCACCTCTGGTGACCGACGTCACAGGCCTTGGTGTGCACTTTGTTCCCGTCGTTCTCATCGTGGTTGGTGTCGGGATGACCGTGGGCAACCTGGTCGGCGGGTGGAGCGCTGACCGCAACATTATGCGGTCGATCTTCATCTTCTTCGGCGTGTTTGCGCTCTCGCTCGCTGGGCTCGCGCTGACGGCATCCTCAATCGCAGGGCTGCTGATCTTCACGTTCATGGTCGGGGCATCGGCGGCAGCGCTCTCGCCAGCAATTCAGACCAGGCTGATGGATGTTGCAGGCAACAGCCAGACGCTCGCCGCAGCCGTCAACCATGCCTCGTTGAACCTCGGTAACAGCCTCGGCGCGTTCCTTGGTGGCGTCACCATCGTGGCGGGCCTTGGTTACGTATCACCGAGCTGGGTCGGGCTCGGATTATGCGTTCCTGGTGTTGCCCTCGCCGTTGCCAGCGTCGTACTGGAGCGCAGACGGCCGATCGCCCGTTAAGGATGACCGTCTAAAAACCCTGTGGAATGTTGTCGGTTGAGAGCAGGATGCCGTCCTGGATCGCGCGCTTGCGCAGTGCGACCTTCGTTCCCACGTCGATTCCCGCAACGCGATACTTCTCTCGAATCCGCTTGAGGTAGGACTTCGCCGTCTCTTCGGAGATGCTGAGTTGGTACGCGACGGCTTTCACCGGCTCACCACCGCCGTAGAGCGCCATCACCCTGCGCTCCTGAGCACTGAGCTTGGGGGCGCCGCCCACGGGGCTAGCATTGATCGCCAGGTCCAATTCGGCTGAAATGTAGGACTCACCACGAGTGGCCGAGCGGATCGCCTCGACGATCATGTTGGCGTCCTCGCTCTTCACTAGGTATCCCAATGCACCTGCTGCGAGTGCCTCGCGCACCACATTCGGCTCGGAGTATGTACTCATGACGACCGTCTTCACGCCCGTGGTGTTGAGCGTCGAAATCTTGAGTGAAATCGGGATGTTGTCTTTGAGGTCGAGGTCAAGCAAAACCACATCGACCGGGAATTCCGCGTGCGTCAGCAGTTCCGGCCAGGTGGTGACGGCAGCGACCATATTGATGTCAGATGCTGCGCCTCGGATCCACTCGGTGAGAGCCCCGAGAAGCATCTTGTGGTCATCGACGAGGGCAAGTCGAATTCTGTCGTCTGTTAGTGCCATGGTGATACCCGGTCTCCGTTGATGTTATCCAGCATGTTATTGGTC
>JBDTAD010000027.1:0-1717 GCA_039924815.1 Lacisediminihabitans sp. | reverse complement strand
CGGGTCTGCTGGTGTTCTCGCGCCGCTTGAATCGATCGGCACGGAGTTGTGCGAACTCCTACGGGATACGGTCCGACGCGATCAACTGTCGAAGCGTGGCATGGAGCAGGGTGCCAAGTTCACCCTGGAACGTGTCATAGACGCGTACGAAACCGTGTATGCCTCGGGCCGACGGGGTACGGCTTAATCGGAGTGAAACATCACTCCCCCTGAACGCCGCCAGTTGATCTCCCCGGGGCCACGGCGAGCGCTTGAAACCAGGCGGCCGTGGAATCACCCGCAGACGTCGGGACCTCGACACCGGTGTCGGTCCAGATGTGCTTGATGTCGAAGTGAGCACAATCGAGTTCAGACCGCAATTTGCGCAGGCTTTCAAAATGTGCCAGAACGGTGAAATCGAGGGCGTCAAGTACGTCGAGACCCCAGCCGTCGCCGGTTTCGCGTTGGATGCTCAAACGATGCCAGTTACGCGCTTGGAGTTGGAACTGGTGCCGGCGCGCACCACTACTGTATGCGCGCACCACGGTTGCGGATGCATAGACACCACGTTTGACTTTCCGCGCCAACGCGCGGACCGAACCGGCGCTCCCAGTGCTCGATCTCGGAAGCCAGGGAGTAGCCCCGAATAGCGAGCCTTGGATGTTGAGGGTGCTCACCAAGAGGGCACCACCCGGGCGCAGCACCCGATGAAACTCGCTCAAGATTTGTGCTCGGTCGTCGTGAGGCACAGAATCAATCCCGTTGTAGCTGAATTGTACGAAGTCGAACTCGCCTTGCCCGAACTGTTCCAACGATCGGGCGTCCATATGGCGGATGTCCGCGTCTGGGTGAGCTCTTCGAGCGGCTTCAACCCTCGCAGGCGCAAAGTCCACGCCTACATAGCGGATGGCCCGCGGCTTCAATATCGAAGTCGTACGGCACCCTCCTATTCCGACGTCCAAAACGTTGGCCCGGTCGATCCACCGCGCCGCAGCGAGCACGCCCGCTTCCTCTCCCGGGTCACTCCACGACGGGCCGCCGCCGAACCCAGACGCGGTCACATCCTTAGCCCAGGCTTCACGATTGTCTGTCGTCTTACCGCTTTCGCTCATTTTTAGACCTCAGGAAGTCATGCTGTCGTTCGCCAGTCGCTCGATTTTCTCATATTATTCAATGCGTTCCCCACGTGAGCGCTACATACTGCGTGAGTTCCTGCATCAGCCGTATCCGTCCTGCTGCAACTAGGGCCGGATGATCTAGGTCAAGGAAGTGTTTTCGTGTGAAACGCCCTGTCTTGTCAAGGTACCGGGCTCGCAGGCGCCAGTACCACACGACATCAAAGGGCGGCCGATCCACTTCCGCAAGCACCAACATCACCTGTGGTCCTCGCTTGAGGACGTCCGCAATCACCGCCATAGGTGCTGCGCGCGGTCGTATCTGCTGGTATGCCGTCCAGATACTCCAGGCGGTGCGACCGTGAGGGGCAGCGAGTCGTGCGAGCGGTACAGGAAGAGGGCGGAACGCGCGCCGTCGCGCATCCCGCGTCGGCGACGCTTTATTCATTTCTGCCGAACTCAAGATCGGATTGATGGCGATCACGCCGGCAACCTCGTTGTGGAATGCACCCTCAAGTGCTGTATATGCACCGGAACACAACCCGACCAAAACAACCCTAGTGAAACCTTCATCTTTAAACTCGGTAACGACCTCGGCGGTGTCGTCAATCCAACGAGGTGAG
>JBDTAD010000026.1:0-2337 GCA_039924815.1 Lacisediminihabitans sp. | reverse complement strand
ATGATCTGGTGAGGTTCGAGACCGTTCTGTGGGCAGCGATTGATGACCGGCTCCAGCGCGAGAGTCGGGTGAGCCTCGGAACCCTCAACATCATGCTCGTCGTCGACTCGACCCCCGACTGCCGGGTTTTCGATATCGCCCAGGCGCTGGCGATCACGGTCGGCGGCACCAGTCAGGCCGTGGACCGCCTCGAAAAGTCGGGGCTGTGCATCCGCAAACCGCACCCCACCGATCGCCGGTCATCGATTGTGGAGTTGACGCCGGAGGCTCAGGCACTCCTGGCCACAGCCACTCCAGTCTTCGACGCGGAGTTGGAGCGCCTGCTGCGCGTACCGCTCACGAAGTCAGATGTCGGACACCTTGCCGACAGCTTGCGTGCTCTGCGCCGGTCGATTAGCGATGGCGCCGCCGCACCGCAGTCTTAAGCGGCGCGGCGCACCAGCACGACCCCGTCGAGCAGCTCTCCAGACACGCCGTTCGGCCCGGTGTTTGACGCTGAACTCAGGCTTTCACTGGTGCCCATTTGCCATGAGCGCCACGCGCAGGGATCGACAAGAGTTCGTATCGCCGACCACACGTGTCGCACTCCCAGATGGCGCCGACTCCAAAATCAGGTTCGCGAGTCTTAAGGCTGCGCGTGATGAACGGCACCGGGCAAGGCGGGTGGCTTGCACTCGGTTCGACTGATGCGCAGACGCCACTACTCCGCCAGCGAGTTCGAGGCCTGGATGCAGCGGATGCTCACGGCCGCCTTGCTCGCGTAAGTCTCCGATCCAATTTGATTTGAATAATTAGTTAACTATCGTTGCGACAAATTGCTAAACTTGATCTGATCAATTAATCAGAGGTGAGTGTGACAAATACATCGGCTCGTGCGACGCCCGGCCGTGGACGCCCTTCGCGGAGTGTCATATACGCACGCTTTGCCTCTGCCGTCGACGAGCTTAAGAACTACGGCGGCTTGCCCTCACCCCACGAGTCGCGTCTTATCTGGGATGACATCTGGCACCAGGAAGCCCACAATTCCACCGCGATCGAAGGCAACACACTTGTGCTCCGTGAGGTGCGCGCGCTCCTTGACGAGAAGCGCCCGATTGGTGGCAAAGACCTCAAGGACTATATGGAGGTGCTCGGATACGGTGAAGCTGCTCGATGGGTCTACTCGCAAGCTCTCGCACCAGACCGGACGTCTGCCGGAAACGTCATTTCCATCACTGAAATTCGCAACGTGCACCAGCTGGCTTTGCAGCGAGTGTGGGAAATTGCTCCGCACCCGGAGGCTTACCCCGACGAGCAGCCCGGTGCGTTTAGGCGCCACGACATCCGCCCGTTCTCTGGAGGGATGGTTCCGCCGTCGTGGGTGGACGTGTCACCGCAGCTCACCACCTGGGTCGACACGGCAAACATATCGAGCGCAGCGATAACGGCGGGAGAGATATCGCCGGAGGAGATCCCCATCACCTTGGCGGAATTGCACTCATCGTTCGAGCGCATCCACCCTTTCATTGACGGGAACGGTCGCACCGGCCGACTCGTGCTGAACCTCATTCTGGTGCGACTCGGGTTTCCCCCAGCGATTATTTACAAGGCTCACCGCAACCGCTACCTCACGGCCTTGGGCAAAGCCGACAAGGGGGATCCTGGACCACTCGCAGAGCTGTTGGCCCGATCCGTCATTGATAATCTGAACCGTCTCATCGTTCCCAGCATCGCCGGACCGGCGAAGCTTGTGCCGCTGAAATCACTTGCTACCCAGCACGCCAGCTATCAGGCCCTGCGCCAGGCGGCAGCGAGGGGACGGCTCGAGGCCACGTATGGCGCAGACGGTGCGTGGCGCTCAAGCAAGAAAGCTGTAGATGAGTATCTTGCGAGCAAGTACAAGCGGGGTGACGGAGGCTAGTTCTGCGGTCGTAATGTGACTGCTTCGCCGCACTTGCACTAGCCGTTGCGCCGCACCAACACCACACCGTCGAGCAGATCTGCGGACACGCCGTTCGGCCCGATCGCGTTTCGCTCTCTCGTCTCTGCGACGAGCACGGTCCAGTCGTCGGGGTTCAGCGCGAGCGCTGCCACTTCAGCTTCTGGCGTCGGAAAATCGTGGTGCTGGTGCATCTCCAGCGACGCCCACGGCGGGGGAGTTGCATGGGAAATGATCAGCAGGTGTCCACCGGGCGCAACGAATCCGGACGCACGACGCAGAATCTCCTCCCGGGGAAACTCCGCCTCCCAGGAGTGCAGAAACGAGGCTGTCACGAGGTCAAACACGGCGTCGGATGTCCACGTCGCCAAGTCCGCCGCCACCAGTTCGAAGCGGTCGGCCTCGATGCCCGCCGCCGC
>JBDTAD010000025.1:0-2628 GCA_039924815.1 Lacisediminihabitans sp. | reverse complement strand
AGTTGTGCGCTCAACTGCTTCCACTGTGCCTTGGCCGGATCCTGAGCTGCGAGCGCCTCAGCTTCGGCGACAAGCTTTTCGCGTTCAGCGAGAGCTGCATCCGCTGCGGCACGCGCTTCGGCGGTCTGCTTTTCAGTGAGTTCGTCCACTGCGCCATCAAGTGCATCGAGGCGGGTGCGTAGCAATGCAAGATTTCCTACCGCATTGGCGGTAGAGACAGTTGTCTTCAGCGTGGCAATGGTCTTCGCGACGTCTGCCGCTGCCGTGCCGCGCTTGATGCGTTGCTCCAGCAGAGTGACTTGGCCGGCTAGTTCAGTGAATTTCCGCTCGAAGTACGCAAGCGCTTCTTCAGCAGTGCCGTCTGGGAACTGTCCCACCGCGCGTTCGCCGCCATCTTCGCGCACGTAGACAGTCTTCGTCTCGTCAACGCGACCCCAGGGTGCCTGATCGTTCGCTACCACGTGTTTCACCTTGCTGCTCGGGCCGATTATTTGGTTGGCCGGGGACAAGCCTATTGCACTCACCCTGTGCCGCTCCGGCTCGGCCGGAGCCGCTACTTCACCGTGACGGCCGTGATTTTAGTTGGTACCGCTGGCGCTCCGTCTGTCGACAACGATGTTGACGTTGACGATGGCGCGACTCCCTCGCTTGCTATCTCAGAGATGAAAGTGTCCAGCCCACTGGTTACCCTGCCGAATACGGTGTAACCGCCGGTCGAAGCATCCAGAGTCGTGTCAGCGTAGGTGATGAAGAACTGTGTGCTTTGGGAGTATGGATCCGCACCGCGCGCCATAGCAATCGTTCCGGCGGGATAGATGCCGTTGGCAGGCACATTTTCGAGCGGACCGAAGGTGAATCCATCGTCGCCGGTGCCGTCGCCATGGGCAGAGCCACACTGGATGAGCTTTGCCGTTTCGCTTGTTGTGAGCCGGTGACAGTTGCTTCCGGCAGAAGTGTAGAAACCCTTGTCGGCGAGCGAAATGAACACTGCCGTCGCTTGCGGCGCCTTCGCGCCATCGAGGCTGATTCCCAGCTTCACATTATTGAGCTCGAGCGTCCCCGTCCAAGTTCGTCCCTCAGCCAAAGACGAAGAAGGGACATTGCCCACATTCTGTCCTGCGACTGGAGTGCTGGTTGCGGACGGACTCTGGCTCGGGCTTGGAGCAGACGCCGGTTTTCCCGGACCGTCCGAAAAATAGAAGACCTGCGTTGCTGTGGCCAAAGCTGCGACTACGAGGATGCCGGCTATCGCGAGAATATTGTCGCGACGTCGACGTCGCACTCGTTGCGCATGAACGCTCTGACGGGCGTTGTACCGCCGCAACCGGTCACGCGCCTCGCGTGCCTCACGCTCAGCGTTCTTACTCGGTGCCACAGATCCTCCATTAATGCGGACTGACTACCTCGGACAGCGTCGGAGCAGCTACCGCGCATCAGGGGACATCAGCCTCTGGTCGGTGCCGACAACTAGCATTGATTCTATGGTGGATGCCCAGCTCGGCTTGCGCGCCGGCGCGACGCCGCTCGCGGTGAGGATGCGGCCGAGGAGCCTCGACGAGGTGGCGGGTCAGCGCCACCTCTTGACGCCGGGATCACCGCTCGTCAACCTCGCCTCGGATAAGTCCGGCGAACAAGGTTCGGTCTCCGTGATTCTCTGGGGGCCTCCCGGCACAGGCAAGACCACCCTTGCCCAGGCAATCGCGAATAGTTCGGGACGCAAGTTTGTCGAGCTATCCGCAGTGAACGCTGGCGTCAAGGACGTGCGGGAGGTCATGGAGGCCGCGATGTCATCCCGCGACCTGTACGGCGTGTCCACGGTTCTCTTCCTCGACGAAATCCATCGCTTCTCCAAGGCTCAGCAGGATGCGCTGCTACCCGGGGTAGAAAATGGCTGGGTAATTCTGGTCGCGGCAACCACGGAGAACCCCTCATTCTCGGTGATCTCACCGCTGTTGTCGCGTTCACTGCTTCTCACCCTCGAGGCTCTGAGCGACGAAGACCTGGGAGTTCTGATCGACCGAGCGGTCGCTGATCCGCGTGGCCTCGACAACAAGGTCGTGCTGGATCCACAAGCTCGTGCCGCGATCATCCGGCTGGCATCGGGAGATGCGCGACGCGCACTCACGGCCCTCGAAGCCGCGGCGCTCTCTGCAGCCTCCACCAGCACGGACGGACAGCCGATCGTCTTGGCTGAGACGGTTTCGCTTGCAGTGGACCGTGCGTTGCTTCGCTACGACCGCAATGGCGACGAGCACTACGACGTGATTAGTGCCTTCATTAAGTCCGTTCGAGGCTCCGATGTAGACGCCGCGCTGCACTATCTGGCCAGAATGATCGAAGCGGGGGAGGACCCGCGCTTCATCGCTAGGCGAATCATCGTCAGTGCGTCAGAAGATATCGGCATGGCCGATCCCCAGGCTCTGGTGATTGCGGTTGCCGCTGCGGACGCTGTGCAGCTCATCGGGATGCCGGAGGGTCGCATTCCTCTCGCTGAGGCTGTGGTCTACCTGGCAACCGCACCCAAGTCCAACGCGTCATACATGGGGATTGATGGTGCACTGTCGGATGTGCGGGCCGGAAAAATTGGCCGGGTGCCCAAGCATCTGCGCGATGCCCACTACGCGGGTG
>JBDTAD010000024.1:0-1637 GCA_039924815.1 Lacisediminihabitans sp. | reverse complement strand
CCAGTAGTCGATATTGGAACAAGGAGTAGATAACGACGAGGATCAGCCCGATGAGGCCTGCCAAGAGACCGCTCTGCAGCTGACTGGATCCCAGCGTGGCGGAAATCTGGTTCTTGCTCTGCACCTGAAACCCGATCGGCAACGCACCGAATTTGAGTTGGTCAGCCAGTGTCTTTGCGGTCGCCTGAGTGAAGTTACCGGTGATCTGCGGCTTACCGTTGGTGATAGGCACGTTAGCGGTCGGCGCTGAGATGACTTGTCCGTCAAGAACAATGGCGAATTGGTGCCGCGCACCCGTCAACGAGAACAGTCGGGTGCTGACGTCACCAAATTCTTTCGCGCCCTTGCTGTTGAAAACAATGTTGACAGCCCACTGCCCGGTCACGGCACCCTGGCTAGTACTGACCTGTCCCGCAGACGCATCTGAAATGGTCTCGCCAGCCACTTCCACCGGCCCGAGGATGTACTTGGTTTGCTGCTGTCCCTTGTCGAGCGAACTCGGGTCATCACAGGTGATCAGTGGCTTCTTCGGGTCTGCGACGTTGGCACCGGTCTCGTCCGCGCTCGAGCATTTAAAGCTCGCAAACTCTGCTGCCAACTGCGGCGTCACCCAGGCAAGATCGCTGGCATTCTTGGGCGCGGCAGCGCTCGGAGTTGCGGAAGGAGCCGGGGTCGCGGTTGCATCCGCGGTGGCCGGAGCTGTTGAGCCGTCACTTGCCGTCGCGGACGCGGCGGGAGTTGGAGTTGCGGCAGCAGAACTGTTGCTCGCTGCATCCGTCTGAAGCACCGCGCGAAACTCAAGCTTGGCGGACGACTCGATCCGGTTAATAGTCGCCTGATCAGCGACACCCGGTATCGAGACAACGACGTTCTGCCCGCCCTGCGTGTTGATCTCGGCCTCTGATACACCCGATGCGTCGATGCGCTGGCGAATGATCGATACGGCTTGGTTGAGCTGATCCCCGGTGGGCTGCGTTGCTCCTTCGGCAATCTTCGGTGCCAGGATGATCTCTGTTCCGCCCTCAAGGTCGAGCGCGAGCTTGGGGGTCGGCGCGGCTCCCTCGAAGAGCATGCCTGCACCGTTAAGTCCCGCGAGCAGCGCCACTATAACGATGAGCCAAGTAAGCGACCGCCAGGCTTTCCTGACCGGGGTGTTACGTGCTGCCAACGGGAACTCAGCTTTCTACGCTTGCGACGCGATGTATGACTACGGACGCACCTCAGAGATGTCCCGCACGAGTCGCGCACGGGCACACAATAGGTTAGTGGTTAGTCGGTGGTCTTCTTGCCGCTGCCGCGCGTGGGCTTCTTGGCCGAGGGGTCAATCCGTTCACCAAATTCGGGCTCTCCAGCCGGGATGGCATGATCTGCGTTCAGCTCGGCCGCGGGGGCTTCTTCGTTCAGTTCAGCCGCATCCGCTGGTGCCTCATCTTCAACAGCCTTGAGGATCGTCTGGCGGTGAATTTTCAGCACCGTTCCAGGAGTCGTCTCGATCAGCGCGATATTTGTTTCCTCATCAAGCTCGATGAGCTTTCCATACAGGCCATAGTTCGTCATGATTTCGACACCGGGAACAATGGTGGCCTGTCGCTCCTCAGTCTGCTTGGCACGCTTACGCGACGAGCGGAACTGGAAAA
>JBDTAD010000023.1:0-3204 GCA_039924815.1 Lacisediminihabitans sp. | reverse complement strand
CAGAAGTGCGGCGCGATGTTGTGTTCACCATCAAGGACTATCAGGATCTCTGGATGCCGAGCGTGGGGTATCCAACGAACCTGACGTTTGAGTCGGGTTCGGCAAAGTATGCGGGTGACAATCTGCGCTACAACGACTCAACCGGTACGGCCGTGCTGACCACGGGACTGCACAAGGGCGACAGCTACCAGATGAACACGCTCGTGCAGAAGGTACTCACGCCGGACGAATTGGCGAACGTGCAAACCGCTGCTGTTCAGTTGCCTCCCGTGGTAGAGAGCCCCGATATTGTCACCTCTAAAGCGCAGAGTTTTGCGGGCAAGACGACCACACCTATCGCTCAGCTGGAGGCGATTCGCAACAAGCTTGTGACATCCGGCTACCTCAGTCATGGCAGGGCTTCGGATGCCGTGCCGTCAAGCGCAGGCCACGGAGCGGACCGCATTAACGAACTGTTGGAGCGCACCCAGATGGTGGGTGACCAGGAACAATACTCGTCCGCGTTTGCTCTCATGGCGCGCAGCCTTGGCTACCCGGCGAGGGTAGTCATGGGCTTCGCGCCCAAAATTGCGGACGGGCAGAGCACGGTGAAGGTCACGGGCAACGACGTGACGGCGTGGGTCGAGGTGGCTTTTGCCAAGGACGGGTGGGTTGCGTTCAATCCCACGCCGAAAGATACCGACATACCGCAGGCTCAGACGCCGCAACCTCAGAGCGAGCCGCAGCCGCAGGTACGCCAGCCTCCACGCTCCCAGAAACATGACGATCAGATACTCACGCCGGTGTCTCTCGATGAGTCTCGGGTGAAGAACGACAAGACGCCATTTGTCATTCCCGCGTGGGTGATCACGATTGGTCTTAGCCTGCTGATCCCCGCACTGCTCATCTTCGGCCCGCTGCTCGTGATTGCGTGGTTCAAGGAGCGCAGGAGAAAGAAGAGGCGGAATGCCGATAGAGGCGATGTCAAAGCCGCAGGTGCCTGGGACGAGATGCTCGATGGCTACTCGGAACTAGGCTTTGCGGTGCCCGGCAAATCCACTCGGCTGCACATCGCCGACGAGTTGCAGGGCCAGCTGCCCGAAAACGCGTCAATCCACTTGCGCACGATCGCGCTTTCTGCCGATGACGCGGTGTTCTCAGGTCTTCAGATCGACGAGCAGCATTCCGACGCGGTGTGGACGGAAGCGCTCGCGGCGATTGAACTTGCCAGGGAAGCCGTGAGCGGTGCCCGGCGTCTGCTGAGCCGGTTCCGCATCCGCTCTGCACGCGACTGGGCGACCCGGCTCGCGACAACTGTGTCGCTTTCTTCTTCGTCGGCTTCAACGACTTCGCCTGGTTCCGGACGAAGGGCCGCGTCCCGTCGCTCTAAGGATGGACAGGTGAAATGAAACTCAAACTGACCCTTAAGCGAGGTTCGGGGCTCGAGGCGGACATCGCAGTAACAGCGGATGCGTCCGCGACGGTTGGCGATGTTGCCGCTGCCATTTCAGCCCTCGATCCCTACCGCTCGACCGCGAGCATCGACGATGGCGCAAGGGTCAGCCTTCACGTGATCGAACCCGGCACCGGCACCCAGCGGGTACTCGACGTCGACGCTCCCATCGCCGAAGCGCCGGTCGCCTCGGGAGCCACTATTGCGCTCGGAAGACTGGGAGCGCCCGGTGTCGGAGTGCCCCAGCGTGAGACTCCGGTCGCGCAACTCACCGTTCTCGAAGGTGCGGATGTCGGCAGGAAGTTCCCGCTCGCCGTCGGTACCTCCTTCCTTGGCCGCGACGCCGCAAACGCCGATCTGGTGTTGAACGACCCTCTGGTGTCGAAGCGACACGCTCGCGTCGAAGTCTCAGCGTCTTCGGTACGCGTTGTTGATCTGAATTCCGCAAACGGGCTCGAGGTCGACGGTGGCATTGTCACCAGGGTCGAGCTCGAAAATGGGGCGACCGTACGTGTCGGCGACAGCCTGCTTCGCGCGGACATCCTCCTGAAACCGAGCCCCACGAACCCCGGTCATCTCCACGAGGTCAAGGTCGCGCAGGGGCCGATTGCCTTCAATCGCTCACCACGGGTGGAGAGCCGCTACCCGGGCAGGGAGTACCCGGCACCGGCGATGCCCGCGCAGCGGGACCAGCAGCCGTTCCCCTGGGTCGCGGTGGTTATCCCGCTGATTCTCGGTGTCGTGTTGTTCATCGCTATGCATCGTCAACCCGCGTCGGTACTGTACGTGCTGGCCGCTCCCGTGCTCATGGCGGGCTCCTATTTCGGAAACAGGGCCACCCTCAAGCGCAAAGAAAAGCTCGATGTTGCACGCTTCGAGGCGCGCGCGACAACACTCGAGACGGCTCTCGAAGCAGAGCGTGATCGCGAGCGAACGGTTCGTATTCAGGAGAATCCATCGACCCACGAGGTGTACGAGGCCGGCATGCGGCTCGGCCCGCTCCTCTGGACACGACGTCCCGAACACTGGCAATTCCTTTCGCTGAACCTCGGGCGCGGGCGCATGCTCTCCCGCAACACCGTCACGATCAGCAACGAAGATTCGGCACTCCCCGTCTATCTCGACCGGGTCTTGGCGGCCCAGGACAAATACCGCTTCATCGATGATGTTCCCGTGGTGGAGAACCTGTATTTCTCCGGCGCGATCGGCATCGCTGGGTCTCACGGCGAGACCGCGGACATCGCCCGCAGCATCGTGGTACAGGCTGTCGGGCTGCATTCACCGTCGGAGCTCGTGATTGCTGCGCTCGTGAGCAATGCCTGGACCTCGGAGTTCGAATGGCTGAAGTGGCTTCCGCACACCGGATCGCAGCACAGCCCACTCGAGGTCGCGCATCTGGCGAATAGTGAGGCTACCGGCAACGCACTTCTGTCTGCCCTCGAAGACCTTGTAGCTACCAGAACCCGATCTGCCCAAGAGCCCAGGGGAGCTGTGATGCTGCAAAGCTCAGCGCTCGTCGCGGGCGCATCCGCTGGTGAGGGCGCGGATGTCGCGACGCCGCCGCCGTCAGCGGTCCCCGCAGTCTTGTTGGTTATTTCCGACGATGCTCCGGTCGATAGGGCGCGCCTGGTTCAACTGGCCGAGCGGGCCGCTGATGCGGGGATCTACCCGGTCTGGGTTGCGGCCTCCGTGCCAGACCTGCCCGCGGTCGCTCGCACGTTTGTGCGTGCAGACACAGAGAACGAGACCACCGAGGTTGGTCTTGTGCGGCT
>JBDTAD010000022.1:0-6752 GCA_039924815.1 Lacisediminihabitans sp. | reverse complement strand
GAAGTTGATGCCTACGTCTGGCACGCATACCTGCCGCAAGTTCAGCCGGGACAGCGCTACGGCTACCGCGTTCACGGTGCCTATGACCCCGGGAGCGGCCTGCGCTGCAACCCAAACAAGCTGCTGCTCGACCCCTACGCCAAGGCCACCTGCGGTGACATCGATTGGGAACCCGCGCTTTTCGGGTATAACTTCGGTGACCCCCTCTCTCGCAACGACGAGGATTCCGCCCCGCACATGATGCTCGGCGTCGTCATCAACCCCTTCTTCGACTGGGCCGGGGACCGACAGCCGCGAATCCCGTACAACGAAACGGTGATTTACGAAGCACACGTCAAGGGGCTCACCGAGCTGCACCCGAGCATCCCAGAAGACCAGCGCGGAACCTACGCTGGCGTCGCGCATCCGGCTGTCATCGAACACCTGCAAAAGCTCGGAGCTACAGCGATCGAACTCATGCCAGTGCACCAGTTCGTGCAGGACTCGACCCTGCTCGAGAAGGGCCTGCGCAACTACTGGGGCTACAACACGATCAGCTTCTTCGCACCGCAGAACAGCTACTCCGCCACGGGAGACCTCGGCCAGCAGGTGCAGGAGTTCAAGAGCATGGTGCGAGCCATGCATAACGCGGGTATCGAAGTCATCCTCGACGTGGTCTACAACCACACCGCCGAGGGCAACCATCTCGGCCCGACACTCTCTTTCAAAGGCATCGACAACGGCGCCTACTACCGGTTGATGGATGACGACCCGCAGTTTTACATGGACTACACGGGAACAGGCAACTCGTTCAACGTGCGGCATCCGCACTCGCTCCAGCTCATCATGGACAGCCTGCGCTACTGGGTTATCGAGATGCACGTGGACGGCTTCCGTTTCGACCTGGCGTCCACGCTCGCCCGCGAGTTTTACGACGTCGACAAGCTGTCGACCTTCTTCGAGCTCGTCCAGCAGGATCCGGTGGTGTCGCAAGTCAAGCTCATCGCTGAACCGTGGGATGTTGGTCCCGGCGGCTATCAGGTGGGAAACTTCCCGCCACAGTGGACGGAGTGGAACGGCAAGTACCGCGACACAGTGCGCGACTTCTGGCGCGGCGAGCCGTCAACTCTCGAGGAGTTCGCGTCCCGGTTTACCGGATCTGCCGACCTGTACGAGCGGGACGGACGCAGGCCGGTCGCATCGATCAACTTCGTTACGGCCCACGACGGCTTCACCCTGGCCGACTTGGTCTCGTACAACGAGAAGCACAACGCGGCAAACGGTGAAGACAACAACGACGGCGAATCGCACAATCGGTCCTGGAACTCAGGTGCGGAAGGGCCAACGGATGACCCTGCCGTGCTTTCCCTGCGCGCCAGACAGCAGCGAAACTTCATCGCCACCCTGCTGCTGTCTCAGGGTGTGCCCATGATCCTGCACGGGGACGAACTCGGCCGCACCCAGCAGGGCAACAACAACAGCTACGCGCAGGACTCAGAGCTTTCGTGGGTGCACTGGGACACGGCCGACCAGCCGCTGGTCGAGTTCACGGCAGCGGTTGCGAGGCTCCGGCAGGAGCACCCGACCTTCCGCAGAAAAGAATTCTTCGACGGCCGCCCGGTGCGCCGAGCTGCCGGTGAACCACTGCCGGATATCGCGTGGTTCACACCAGCCGCGGATGAAATGGTGCCAGAAGACTGGGGTGCGGGCTTCGGTCGATCCATTGCCGTGTTCTTGAATGGCGACGGAATCCCCGGCCGCGACGGCCGAGGTGAGCGCATCGTCGACGTGCACTTTCTGCTCTTCTTCAATGCTCACGACGATTGCGTGGAATTCACCCTCCCTAGTGAGGAGTACTCGGCCGCGTGGAATGTCGTGATCGATACGGCAGGAACCGCCGCGGACTCTGCGCCTCGCCGCGCGGGCGACACGATCCCCGTCGAGCCCAAGTCGTTAGTTGTGCTTCAAGCGTGGGTGAAGCCGGAGCTCGAGCCGGATCACTCCGTTGCCGCATCGCTCACAGCACAGGCGGGCAATGGAGTGCACAGCGCCGTGCCAACATCACCATCGATAGCAGACCCAGAAGGAACATAATGCGACTGCCGCGCTCGACCTATCGACTGCAGATCAACGAAGGTTTCGATCTGTTCAGAGCGGCAGATGTCGCGAGCTACGTGCGCCTTCTCGGCGCCGATTGGCTGTACCTCTCCCCGCTTCTGAAGTCCGAAGCTGGCTCGGATCACGGCTACGACGTTGTGGACCATAGCCTCGTCGACCCGGTGCGCGGCGGATCAGAGGGGCTGGATGCTGCCTCGGCTGCAGCGCGCGAACTCGACCTCGACATCCTGATCGACATCGTGCCGAACCACATGGGTGTCGCAACGCCGTCCGCGAACGCCTGGTGGTGGGACTTACTCACGCACGGCAAAACCTCACGTTATGCGGACGCATTCGACGTCGATTGGGCTGCTGCCGGCGGCAAGGTGCGCATTCCCGTGCTGGGCGATGACACTCTCGATGAAGTCGCCGTCGTTGATGGCGAACTTCACTACTTCGACCATCGATTCCCACTCGCACCAGGCACAGCGGATGATGATGCCTCGCCCGCTGAGATTCACTCCCGTCAGCACTACGAGCTGGTGAACTGGCGCCGCGCGGATGCCGAACTCAACTATCGGCGCTTCTTCGCCGTGAACAGCCTCGCCGCAATCCGTGTCGAGGAGCCCTGGGTCTTCGACGAGTCGCACGCCGAGATCGTGCGCTGGATCACCGAGGGGCTCGCGGACGGACTGCGCGTTGACCACCCTGATGGACTGGCCGACCCGGGAGGCTACCTGGACAGACTGGCCGCGGCGACGAACGACAGCTACGTTCTGGTCGAAAAAATCCTCGAGGGTGACGAAGCGTTGCCCACCTCATGGGCTACCGCGGGCACAACCGGCTATGACGCGCTGGCTGACATCGACAGGGTGCTCGTCGATCCGGCAGGCCGCTTCGCACTAGACCACATCGATTCCACCCTGCGCGGCACGACAACGCCGGTCTCCTGGACCTGGCTCATTCACGAAACCAAGCGCGCCATCGCGGACGGCATTCTGCGCAGCGAGGTGCTACGACTCGAACGCGAGAGCGGTCGAGAGGGTAGCGCAGACGCGATCGCCGAACTGCTGGCCTGCTTTCCGGTCTACCGCTCTTACCTGCCCCTCGGCGTGGAGCAACTTCACGCCGCTGCGGCACTGGCACATGAGCACCGCCCAGAACTCGACCGCGAGATCGAAGCCCTCTTACCGCTGCTCAACGACCCGTCGCATCCGGCCGCCATCCGCTTTCAACAGACCTCGGGAATGGTCATGGCGAAGGGCGTCGAAGACACGGCCTTCTACCGTTACAGCAGGCTCGGCTCGCTCACCGAAGTCGGCGCAGATCCGGCGGAATTCTCCATCGAGGTCGACGAATTTCACCACCGCCAGCAGAGACGGCAGGCGGGATTCCCCACATCGATGACCACTCTGTCGACGCACGACACCAAACGCGGAGAAGATGTTCGCGCCAGAATTTCGGTGCTCGCCGAGATCCCGCACGAGTGGGAGAACGCACTCAACACGCTGCGTGAAACGGTTCCGTTGAACGACGGCCCCCTCGAGGCGCTGCTGTGGGAAGCCATCGTCGGCGCCTGGCCTGCCAGTCGTGAACGCCTGCACGCCTACGCGGAAAAGGCTGCTCGAGAAGCGGGAAATTCCACCAGTTGGCACGCGCCCAACGAAGATTTTGAGCGACGGATGCACGGCCTGATCGATTCCGCCTTTGACGAGCCGCGCGTGGTCGAGGTTCTTCACGCCCTGCTGGGCCGAGTAACTGAGGCAGGCTGGAGCAACTCGCTCGCTGCCAAACTGACCCAGTTGACCGCGCCCGGTGTGCCAGACGTGTATCAGGGCAGCGAGCTCTGGGAAACATCCCTGGTCGATCCGGACAACCGCCGGCAGGTTGACTACGAGCTGAGGCGAATGTTTCTGCAACTCATTGACGCCGGACAATTACCTGCCATCGATGAGTCCGGAGCGGCGAAACTGTTGGTTACGTCGCGCGCTCTGAGATTGCGCCGCGATCACCCGGAACTGTTCACTCGCTACGCTCCGGTGAGCACCATCGGGGCGGCCGCCTCGCACGCTATCGCGTTCGATCGAGGCGGCGCAGTGACCGTCGCCACACGGCTGCCTCTCGGCCTAGCCGCGGGAGGTGGATGGCGGGACACGGCCATCATGCTCGCCGCCCGTCCAGTGACCGACGTGCTCACCGGACGCACCTTCGCTGGCGGCGAGCTTCCGCTCACCGACCTCCTTGACCGCTACCCGGTTGCGCTTCTCGTTGCCAGCGCTCCGCGAACATCGTCGTCCGAGGAGGCCCAGAATTAATCCGTTTGAGGTGTGGGCGCCGAATGCCGAAACGGTGACACTGCTGCTCGACGGCGAGCGGCATCCGATGTCGACGGCGGACGGCGCCTGGTGGACTTCGGCCGTGAAGGCCGGTGCAGGTAGTGACTACGGCTTCCTGCTGGATGACGACGCGCCCCTTCCCGATCCGCGCTCGCGGTGGCAGCCACAGTCGGTGCACGGACTCTCCCGCACCTTCGATGCCGGCGCTTTCGAGTGGAGTGATCAGGGGTGGACCGGTCGCCAACTCGCCGGTGGAATCATTTACGAATTGCACATCGGCACCTTCACACCAGCAGGAACCTTCGACTCCGCTATCACGCACCTCGACCATCTGGTGTCTCTTGGCATCGCTTTCGTGGAGTTGCTGCCGGTAAACGCGTTTAATGGCACGCACAACTGGGGCTACGACGGCGTGCTCTGGTACGCGGTACAGGAGAGCTACGGCGGACCGGAGGCGTACCAGCGTTTCGTCGACGCCTGCCACGCGCGAGGGCTCGCTGTGATTCAGGACGTCGTGTACAACCACCTAGGGCCGAGCGGCAACTACCTCCCCCGCTTCGGTGACTACCTGCGTACCGATAGCGGGAACACCTGGGGTGACTCGGTCAATCTGGACGCCCCAGAGGTGCGTCGCTACATCATCGACAACGCGCTCATGTGGCTGCGTGATTACCACGTTGACGGTCTGCGGCTCGACGCCGTGCACGCCCTCGTCGACACGAGCGACAAGCACATCCTGCAAGAACTCGCCGAAGAGACGGATGCGCTGAGCGCGTTCCTAGAGCGTCCACTGACCCTGATCGCCGAGTCCGATCTCAACGATCCCAAGCTCATCACCCCGCGCGAGGCAGGAGGCTACGGTCTCACCGCCCAATGGAGCGACGACTTCCACCACGCGGTGCACGTGGCGCTCACCGGGGAGATCACGGGCTACTACGCCGACTTCGAAAAACTCGACTCCCTCGAAAAAGTGCTGACCAACGGCTTCTTTCACGACGGAACCTATTCATCCTTTCGCGGGCGCGACCACGGTGTGCCCCTTGATATCGCGAATACTCCCGGGTGGCGGCTCGTGGTCGCGAACCAGAATCACGACCAAATCGGCAACCGCGCTGTGGGCGACCGTCTCGCAGCATCCCTTGACTACGACCAGCTCGCCATCGCAGCGGTACTCACTCTCGCCGGCCCCTTCACCCCCATGCTTTTCATGGGAGAAGAATGGGGTGCAACGACGCCGTGGCAGTTTTTCACCTCCCATCCGGAACCAGAACTCGGCAAGGCGACGGCCGAGGGGCGCATCACGGAGTTCGAACGGATGGGCTGGGATCCTGCCGTCGTGCCAGACCCTCAGGATCCGCGCACGTTCGAGCGGTCCAAGCTCGACTGGGGTGAGCTGGACACCGGAGGGCACGCGAAGCTGCTCGTCCTGTACCGGGCGCTCGCGCAATTGCGCCACATCCGCCCCGAACTCACCGATCCACGCTTGTCTCGCTTGGCCGTGGAGTGCGACGCGGATGCTGGCTGGATCATTCTGCACCGGGACGCGCTCTCCATAGTCGTGAACCTCTCAGCGGAGGTAAACACGGTCACGCTCGCCGCAGACAGCATTCTCTTAGCGACCCACGCAGGCGTCGCGGACGACGACGGCACTGTCACCCTGCCCGGGCGCTCAGCAGCGATTGTTGTGCGGTCATGACCGGCGTTGCACCGACCTCAGACCTCACCGGCTGGAGTCGAACACCATTTAGTGCGGCAGGGTTGACTTACGACTGCTACGAAAAAGGGGCCGGTCCCGGGGTCGTTCTCCTTCCCGAGATACCCGGCCTGACCCCGGAGGTGCTCGGTCTCGCCGAACATCTTGTGGTGGAGGGTTTCACCGTGGTGGTCCCGTCACCGTTCGGGGTCCCTGGCAAGGCGATGACGGCCGGGTACACGATCCGCGTGGTTTCACGCCTCTGCGTGTCAGCAGAATTCCGAGCATTCGCCACGAATGCTCAGCGCCCGATTACAGCTTTTCTCCGCGCAGTCGCCGCAGACTTGGCGTCGCGCACCTCAGGACCCGGTGTCGGCGTCATCGGGATGTGCTTCTCGGGCGGGTTCGCCCTTGCCGCCGCGATCGATGATGCAGTCGTTGCTTCGATCCTCAGCCAGCCCGCCGTTCCCTTTCCTCTTGGGCGGGCACGGCAACAGGACCCGGGGATGTCCGCGGCCGAGCTCGATCGGGTTGCTGAACGGGCGAGCAACGGCACACTCTGCGCGATCGGGCTGAGGTTCAGCGAAGATGCGAGCGTGCCACGCGCGCGATTCGACACACTGAAGTCCCGCTTGGGCGACGCGTTC
>JBDTAD010000021.1:0-7087 GCA_039924815.1 Lacisediminihabitans sp. | reverse complement strand
TTGTGGTCGCGACGGATGCCGGCCAGATCAAGACCGGAGCTCCGGCTCGCAGCGAGCGCGTCGCCAAGTACAACCAGCTCCTGCGCATCGAAGAAGAACTTGACACTGCTGCGGCGTACGCGGGTCGCAGCGCGTTCCCGCGCTTCAAGGCCTAGTCGACACTGACACACGCCTAAGCGAGCGTCCGGAATTTTCCGGACGCTCGCTTAGGCTCATTGCATGGCCAAGCAACCAGGGGATCCGCAAACGCGGCGCACGCGCGAGCGCGCCCGCACAGAGAAGGTTGCCGTCCGGTTGCCGGAAATGGCCGGCGCCTCGGGAAATTGGCTTCGTAGCATCCGCCTGTCTGGCTTCACCATCGCGGCACTCCTGCTCATCGTGTTGTTCATCGTCGTACTCGCACCATCGCTGCGCATTTTCGTGCAGCAGGAGCAGCAACTCGCGGCCCTTCGTCAGGGCGTTCAAGGCGAAGCTCAGTCGGTAAAGGATATGAAGGGGGAGGTCGCCAGGTGGGGCGACCCGAGTTACGTCGAATCTCTCGCGCGTGAACGGCTGAACTATGTGTACCCGGGGGAGTTCAGCTACCTCGTCATAGATGACGGCAAGACCGTCGCCACTACCGGCGGCCAGCCAATCAGTACCAAGTTGCAGACAACCCAGGTCGATTGGGTAAGCACCATGCTTTCTTCCGTACTGACCGCTGGGCTGACGGATGCTCCCGCAGACAAGCTCGTGGCGCCGGTCATCAGCGGGCAGGGTGAGAGTGGGCACGTCGCCACCAGACACGGCGAACAGCAGTGACCCGGCCGCCGTTCGCCCCACCGAGCGCGGAGGACATCGAGATCGTCTCGCGGCAACTCGGTCGGCAGGCCCGTAACGTCATCGGGATCGCCGCACGCTGCGTGTGCGGAGCGCCGACCGTAGTCTCCACCAGTCCGAGACTCGACGACGGAACGCCGTTCCCCACGCTCTACTACCTGTGCCACCCGGCGGCGACTGCGGCTATCTCCACGCTCGAGGCGACCGGCGTCATGCCAGAGCTCGCGGCGCTGCTCACTGCGGATCCGGCGCTTGCCTCGGCCTATCTCGCGGCACACGAGAGCTATCTGGGCGATCGCGAAGGCATCCAGAGCGTTCCGGAGATCGCCGGTATCTCCGCTGGTGGGATGCCGACCAGGGTGAAGTGCTTGCACGCGCTTGCCGGGCACGCGCTCGCGGCGGGACCAGGAGTGAACCCCATCGGAGACCTCGCGTTGGAGCGAGCCACCTGGTCACCGCTCGTCTGTGAGTGCGAGGACTACACGGCTTCCGAGGCGCCTGCGTGAAGAGCGCCGGCGTGATGAAGGTCAGGCTGAACGACACACGTATGAAGCGGATGCGTCGGCTGGTAGCCAGCATTGCGGCCGTCGGCATCGTGGCATCCGTGATTCTCGTTGCGCAATCGGCCTCCGCAGACGCCGTGCGCGACCGCGAGTACTGGCTCACAAGCTACGGCATCAGCCAAGCCTGGAGGACGACGAAGGGTGCCGGCGTCACCGTGGCCATCATTGACACGGGCGTCGATGGAACGCATCCCGATCTCACCGGAACGGTGGTGGGCGGTACGGATGTGTCCGGAGTCGGTGCCGCAAATGGCCAGACACCGGTGGGTAAGGAGTCGGAGCACGCCACGATGGTCGCCTCGCTGCTGGCGGGGCACGGGCACGACGATGGCGCCGGGATTATGGGAGTCGCACCCGAGGCGAAGCTGCTCTCGATCTCCGTTGGCTTCGGTGTGGGCAGCGTGAGTTCGGACGACCAGATCGCCTCAGCGGTGCGCTGGGCGGTGGATCACGGGGCGAGCGTGATCAACATGTCCCTCACCCGCAACACCCTGGATTGGCCCCCGAGTTGGGACGATGCTTTTCTCTACGCGATGGAGCACGACGTGGTCATCGTTGCTGCGGCGGGAAACCGGGGCAGCGGTACTACCGAGGTTGGCGCTCCGGCGACCATGCCGGGGGTTCTCGTGGTGGGCGGTGTTGACCGCAACGGCAAGGCAAGCTTCGACGCGTCGTCTCAGGGCATCACGATCGCCGTGTCGGCTCCGAGTGAGGATCTGGTGGGTGCTGCTCCCGGTGGCGGTTACTACACCTGGTCGGGAACCAGCGGTGCGACACCGCTCGTGGCCGGCATTGTCGCTCTGGTGCGAGCCTCGCATCCTGGAATGGATGCTGGCAACGTCATCCATCGGCTGACGGCAACGGCTAAGGGTGTCGGCGCGGTTCCGAACGCCACGTACGGCTACGGACTCGTCAACGCCGCCGCCGCGGTCACCGCGAATGTTCCGCTCGTCAAGGCGAATCCGGCAGATCAGCTTAAGGAGTGGATCCACTTGTATCGGCGGGCGGCGGCCACTCCCGCTCCGAGCGATGTCGGTGGCGCGGCACCCATACCGCAGCATTCGCAGAGTGCCGCACCGCTCAATCCGCTGGGCACTGTGCTTCCCTCGATCGAGTCGTTGAGAGACGTGGGCCTGCCGCTTCTGATTTATCTGCTGTTCGCCGCACTGCTTGTCACAGTAGTACGCCAAGTAATTCTCAACTACAGGCGAGCCCGACGCGAGTAGTAGATTAGCTGTCGTGCCCAAAATCCTTATCGTCGGCGGCGGTTACGCCGGATTCTATACTGCTCTCAAACTCGAAAAGTATCTGAGGTCGGGTGAAGCAGAAGTCACCATCGTTGACCCGCTTCCCTACATGACCTACCAGCCTTTCCTGCCGGAAGTTGCGGCAGGCTCCATTGAGCCCCGCCACGCTGTGGTGTCCCAGCGTCGCCACCTAGACAAGACCACGGTCATTACGGCCGCCGTCACCGGTATTGACCACGCGGCGAAGACCGCGACCATCACCCCCAAGGAGGGTGAGTCGTGGACGATTGACTACGACATCGTCGTGGTCACCGCCGGTTCCGTCTCTCGCACCTTCCCGATCCCCGGCGTTGCCGATGAAGCGATCGGTATGAAGAGCATCGAAGAGGCCGTTGCCGTGCGCGACCGCCTGCTCAGCAACTTTGACCGCGCGGCGCACCTGCCCGCCGGCCCAGAGCGGGACCGACTGCTCACGGTTACCGTCATCGGTGGCGGTTTTGCCGGTATCGAGATCTTCGGCGAACTGCGCAGTTTCGCGAGCTCGCTGTTGCGCTACTACCCCACTCTCAGCTTCGATGACACGCACTTCCACCTCATCGAGGCCATGGGGCGCATCATGCCCGAGGTTTCGCTTAAGACGAGCCACTGGGTGCTCAAGAACCTTGCCCAGCGTGGTGCCGAAGTGCACCTCGACACGCAGCTCAGCTCCGCTGTCGGCGGCAAGATCGAGATGTCCACTGGCGAGTCATTCGAGTCGGACATCATCGTCTGGACGGCCGGCGTCATGGCCAACCCGGTCATCCGCAACACTGATCTGCCGGTCGAAGAGCGTGGCCGTCTGCGCGTGCAGGCGGACTTGCGCGTTATCAATGACGACGGCCCTGTGGCGGATGCGTGGGGAGCCGGCGACGTCTGTGCCGTCCCCGACCTCACCGGTGCTGGTGTCGGAGGCTTCTGTGTTCCGAACGCACAGCACGCCGTACGGCAGGGAAAGCTGCTCGCGAAGAACCTCACCGGCCACCTGCGTGGCGATCTGCCGCGCGAGTACTTCCACAAGAACCTGGGTGCCGTCGCGGGCATCGGAGTCGGCATCGGCGTGTTCCAGTCCGGCAAGTTCGCGGTCAAGGGCCTCCTCGCCTGGTTCATGCACCGCGGTTATCACGGGCTGGCAATTCCGATGTGGGAGCGCAAGACGCGCGTGTTCGCTGGCTGGATCCTGAACTTCCTGCTGCGCCGCGACATCGTTTCGCTCGAGGCTCTGCAGGACCCGCAGGCGTACTTCCAGAAGTTTGCTTCTCGCCCGAAGTCATAGGCAGACCCCGCCCGTAGGCCGCCGCTAATAAACTACGGGTGGCGACTGTAGTCCGGCCGCCCCCGTAGCCCAATCGGCAGAGGCAGACGACTTAAAATCGTCCAAGTGTGGGTTCGAGTCCCACCGGGGGCACTGAGGTAAAGGGTCCAAACTTCGCTACTGCGTCAACCGGCCTGAGTGAGACCGCACTGTGGGCAGATCCACCAGGTGTGTTCACCATCACCCGTGGGCATCATCCGAAAGAAGCAGTCGGGGCAGTTTGGCGCATCCGCGTCTTCAAGGTCATCCATGAGCACGAGAGTACGCCGAACCGTGCAGAGTGAGACGCGTGGCTACGCTTCCGCGGGTTCGACGTAGCGTACCCAGGTCCAGACGGCGACGCTGAGGACAGTGAAACCGGCGGCGACCAAGAAGGCGCCGAGCACGGGGAAGTTCACCGCGGTGCCACCGAGTGCGATCGCCCAGGCTAGCGTCGCAACCACGGCCGTGCTGACCGCCCAGACGACGGGGGACCACTCCAATAGCACGCGCCCGGGTAGACGCCCGAGCGGCAGCATAAGCATCACGGCCGAGCCGAGTCCGGCCAGACACAGTGTTGCAAGGGTCTCGAGCAGAAGGTTACCCCAGAAGCCCTCGAGGGGGCGCAGCGATTGACGTGCGAACCAGCCGATCATAGCGAGCAGAACTAAAACTCCCACCTCAGTGAGGTTCGCAATACCCCGCGTGCGCACGGGGATCGAGCGGGCAAAGCCCACACCGATAAGCACTCCGACCACCACGGGCGGGTCTATTCCAGCTAGGCGTGAAAATAACGCGGTAGCGGCGGCGGCGAAGAGTAGCGTCGGCAGGAACCTGAGACGACCACTCACCGACTGAAGTCGGCCGGTGACGCGCGTGGCGATGGCCACGCCCACCACGTTGAGCAGAACGAGCCCGATCCCGACGGCCGCCAGCAGCCGTAAGAACCGCACCTCACCGTTAATCCCCACGGTGAGCACGATAAGTCCCGCTGCGGCTGCCAACGGCACCGCGCCGGCGAGCCAGGGGTTGGTGGGCGGGCTGTCATCTGGCTCCGGCGCACCCCGGTTTCGGCCGGTGAATTGGGCACGCGGCAGGTGCAGGCGACCACGCAGAGTGGACGCAATAAGCCTGAGCGGAAGTGCAATCAGAAGGAGAAAGCCCAACGCCAAGAGGGGCGCGAGCAGCCAGTTCCCACCAGCAACGGTCTGGGCGAGAGTGGGCAGCTGGGTACCGAAGCTGGTAGGCGTTCCCCAGTTGGTGAGAGCCTCCTGCAGGGTTGGTGGCGGCGCACCAGAGCCTGGAACATACGGAATCGGAGGGGCGGATGGAGTTGGCTCTGGCGTCGGGCTGGGAGACGGTGAGGGGGATTCAGGAGTCGCGCTCGTGGGTGGTACCACCGGCGCCGCTGGCTTCGGCCCAAAGAACACCTTCAGAGGCGCACTGGGATCGCTGAAGTTTCCGGCGAAGTCGCTTTGGATCGCCTGCACCGCATGCGCGCCATCCTTGATACCTGACGCGGCGCAACGCCATCGACCCGACGTGTCAACGCTCGCGCCGCACACGGGGCTGGCGTCAACGTAGACGTTCAGAAATCCACGTGCCTCGCCGGTGCCGGAGAAAGTCACCGGCTGCGTGGCAGCGCGCGAGTTGGCTCTGGGGGTCAGGACAACAGGTGGTACCGGTCGGTCCTTGTCCACCGTCACTCGCTGCGACGCCGACTCCTCGGAGTAGTTCGGATCTCCGGATGACCAGGACTGGTGGGCCGTTACCGTGTAGGTTCCGGATGGCGCCCTGATGCTGCACGACCAGTACCCGTTCACGACACCCGAACTGCAGCCAACGCCGGACGGATTCGTCAGGGTAACTGTGACAACGTTGCCGGTGATCGCTCCTCCCGAGACGATGCCCGGTGTTACGAAGGAGCCAGCACCGTCCAGGCTGGGGGCACCGAGAACGTTAACGGTGACGCTGGCCGCGCTGGTGCTGGAGTCTGAGATCGGGGTTTCCACCGCGGTGAGGGTGACAGTCTTGCCGTTTGGAACCCCCGATGCTGTGCAGCTCCAGCCGAGCGCGTCGCCCGTGGCAGTCGTGGCGGGGCACACGGTGGTCGCGTTTCCACCGGTCGGCGTGGCCGTCACTGCGACCGTGCTTCCCGCGTCTTTCGTTCCACTGACGGTGAAGGAATTGCTGTTCTGGAACGACCCAGCGGAGGGGGAAGTGATGGTCGCTGTTACGGCAAGCGCTGCTAGGGGAGGAGCGGGTGCGTCTGCAGCCACAGCAGCGCCAGCACCGACGGTGCTGAGGGCCAGGAGCATGGCCGCGAGCGTGGCAGATGCGGCCAAGGACCGCCGAATTGCGCGTCGCCAAGGCCCGTTCGCTTCGCGATCGCGAAACGGACGCCTGGACGCGTTCGAAGGGGAGAGCTGCACCGTAGTTCCATTTAGCTAGGCATTTGCGTTGCTGTCAAACTGATCGTTACACCCCGACATCGAAATGCCGGAATTGACGTGGGGATAAAGTCAGGGCACTATTCTTAGTCAAGCGACTGGGACACTTGACCCACTTCGCACATTCATCCGGGAATTCGAGACGCAATGACGCGATTGTCCTCTGCAGCACGCCGTGCAGCCATTGTGCGCGCCGCAGTGCGGGTTATTGCCAGGGATGGTCTTGCTGCAGCGACAACCCGCGCGATTGCCTCAGAGGCTCGGATGCCGCTGGCGAGCTTTCACTACGCCTTTCATTCGCGAGACGAGATGATCCGTGAAACCGTGGCTTTCGTTGTTGACAACGAACGGCTCGCCATTCTGGCGTCGCTTCAATCGGGACCGGATGCGCGCTCGGCTATTCGAGCAGGCATCCAGACCTACTTCGGCCTGCTCACAGCTGAGCCCGGGCACGAGCAGGCCATGTCCGAACTGTTCCACTACGCGCTGCGCACCCCGCAGCTGGCGGACCTTCCCCGATTCCAGTACGACAGCTATCACCGCGTTGTCACGGATGTTCTGTTGGAAGGTGCGCTTCACGCGGGTATTGAGTGGAGCATCCCCGTCGTCGATCTGGCACGCCTCACAGTTGCGCTCATTGACGGACTCACCCTGAGCTGGCTCGCGGATCGCGACGAT
>JBDTAD010000020.1:0-1577 GCA_039924815.1 Lacisediminihabitans sp. | reverse complement strand
CGCGGTCTTTGACATCGCTCTCGCACCGGACCAGTTCGCCGCCGCGCTCGAGGCCTTGCCGGACGGAGCGGCCGTCCTGATCCAGAAGCCGCTCGGAACCAGCCTGGATGAGGCGCGTGCGCTGGTGGAGATTTGTCGCCGAAAGCACCTCATTGCGGCTGTGAACACGCAGCTTCGGTTCGCCCCACAGGTCGCGGCCGCGCGCGAGCTCATCGCGTCTGGTGCAATCGGTGAACTGATCGATCTAGAGATTCGCGTTTCCGTGAACACTCCGTGGGAGATGTTCCCGTTCGTCTTCGGTCTGGAGCGGCTCGAACTCACCATGCACAGTGTTCACTACATGGACCTCGTGCGATCGTTCCTCGGCAATCCGACCGGTGTGAGCGCCGTCACTGTGCCGCATCCGCGCAAAGAGCTTGCAAGCACCCGGTCCGTCATCATCCTTCGATACGCCGATCGACCGATTCGAGTCGTTATCTCGACGAACCACGATCACGACTACGGTTCGCGGTGTGAGGAGAGTTTCGTGAAATGGGAGGGGACAGGTGGCGCCGTGAGAGCGCAACTTGGCCTGCTACTGGATTATCCGAGCGGTGGAGCGGATGCTGTCGACTATGTCCTCCGCGATGATCCCGCGGCCGGATGGCGCCCACTTCCGTTCACCGGCTCGTGGTTTCCCGATGCTTTCATCGGCTCCATGTCGGCGCTGCAACGATTTATCGAAGGCTCAGTGGATTCTCTGCCGACGAGTGTCGAAGATGTAATCAACACCATGGCGGTCGTGGAGGCCGCCTACGAATCAAATACAGGGGAGGGAATCGTGCCGGAATACGAGACCGTTGTTGGAGACACAGAATGAAGCTCGCGCGACTGGGTGAGGTGGGATTCGAGGTGCCCGTGGTGCAGCTCGATGGTCACAGCTACGACATCCGCTCGCTCACGAGCGATGTCAACGGGGCCTTCTTTGCGAGGGGCGGTATTGATGACGTGCGGACCGCCCTGGCAAGTAACTCACTGCCTGAGCTCCCTGGCGCTGCTGCGTTGCGCATCGGTGCGCCGGTTGCGAATTCGACGAAGATTATCTGCATTGGCCTGAACTACCGCGACCACGCAGAAGAGACGAACGCCGCGATTCCCGCTGAGCCTGTCGTCTTTATGAAGGACCCGTCGACGATGATTGGCATCAACGACGACGTGCTCGTCCCTCGGCAATCTGTAAAGACGGACTGGGAGGTGGAGCTCGCTGTGGTGATCGGCTCGACGGCGCGTTACCTCGCTTCCCCTGAGGAGGCGCCGAATCACATCGCCGGGTATGCGCTTTCGCACGATGTTTCGGAGCGTGAGTTTCAGCTCGAACGCGGCGGACAGTGGGACAAGGGCAAGAGCTGCAAGACGTTCAACCCGATTGGCCCATACCTCGCGACCGCGGATGAAGTAGGAGACGTTCAGGCGCTGCGGATGAAGTTGTGGGTCAACGACACTCTTCGCCAGAACGGGTCAACCTCCACGATGATCTTCGGGGTGCATTACCTGATCTGGTACCTGAGCCAGTTCATGGTGCTTCGACCGGGGGATGT
>JBDTAD010000019.1:0-1674 GCA_039924815.1 Lacisediminihabitans sp. | reverse complement strand
GATCATCAGCCGCACCAGAGAAGCGTTCAGCTTGACCGGAGTGCGGCTCGTGCTCACGAACGGTCAGGTGCTGTGCACCGACGGGGAGCAATCCGGCGACGACATCGAGACGCTCATACCGGTGGGCACGCGCGCGACCCTCGAACTGCACGGACCCGCCGTTGACGCATCCGCTCGCCGCTTGCTCGCCGTGATCGCCGCGCAACTTGACGCAGCACTCGAACACTCCGACCTCACCGAGACGGCCCGCGAAGTCGGACCGCTCACCGAGGCGGATCGAGTGCGAAGTGCCCTTCTCGCTGCGGTGAGCCACGACCTGCGCCGCCCCCTCGCCTCGGCGACGGCGGCCGTCAGCGGGCTGCGCTCGACGGAGGTGACCTGGTCGGATGCCGATCGCGAAGAGTTGCTCGCGACGGCAGAAGAGAGCCTCAGCACGCTCTCGGGTCTCGTGACCAACCTCCTTGACGTGAGCCGGGTGCAGGCCGGAGTGCTCGGCGTCTCGCTCACCCCCGTCTTTGCCGAAGATGTCATCCTTCCCGCGCTCGAAGAACTGCATCTCGGGCCGGGCGAAATCGAACCAGACCTCAACCCAGATGTGCCAGCGCTCGTCGCGGATGCTGGACTCCTGCAACGCGTGATCGTGAACCTGCTGGATAACGCGCACCGCTTCGCCCCCCCGGGAACCCGAGTGCGCGTCTCCACCAGCAGCTTCGCAGGCACCGTCGAGATTCGCATTGCGGATCACGGGCCAGGCATCGCGCCGGAACGCCGAGACCAGATCTTCGTGCCGTTCCAGCGACTGGGAGACACAGACAATCTCACCGGCCTCGGGCTGGGCCTAGCCCTCTCCAAAGGATTCACCGAGGGCATGGGCGGAACGCTCGAAGCAGAAGACACCCCCGGCGGCGGTCTCACCATGGTTGTCGCGCTGCCGGCGGCGGAGAATGCCCCGAGCACAGCGAGCGAGAGCGAGGCTGCATCGTGAAGATTCTCATTGCCGACGATGATCCCCAGCTGCTGCGCGCGCTGAGAGTCACTCTCTCCGCCCGGGGCTACGAGATCATCACGGCAGCCAACGGCACCGAGGCAATCAACGCCGCCATCGCCCACCATCCCGATCTCTACATGATCGATCTGGGGATGCCGGAGCTCGACGGCATTCAGGTCATCCAAGGCCTTCGCGGATGGACGCAGGCTCCCATCCTCGTCGTGTCAGGCAGGGCCGGAGCCAGCGACAAGGTCGAGGCCCTTGACGCGGGAGCAGACGACTACGTCACCAAGCCGTTCTCCATCGATGAACTGCTCGCGAGAATTCGCGCGCTCTCCCGACGAACCGTGCAGCAGGACTCACAGCCTCTCATCACGATTGCCAACATTGAGATTGATCTCTCTGCCAAGACCGTGAGTCGCGCCGCAAGACTCGGGCGCGAAACCGTTCGCCTCACGCCCACGGAGTGGCAGGTGCTCGAAATGCTGGTGCGCAACGCCGGCAAACTTGTCACCAGACAGAGTCTGCTCACCGAGATTTGGGGCACGGACCACGTGACGGATACCGGGTATCTGAGGCTCTACATCGCCCAGCTTCGCAAGAAAATCGAGCTGAACCCCTCCGCCCCGCAGTTCATTCTCACGGAACCGGGCATGGGATACCGCTTCAGCCCCGAAGAGCCGGCG
>JBDTAD010000018.1:0-5014 GCA_039924815.1 Lacisediminihabitans sp. | reverse complement strand
GATACCTGGTGTCTCGCTCGGGCCGATGACGACGGCCCCTGCGCCATCACCAAGTAAGAAGGAAATTGATCGGTCAGTGGGATCGACGACATCAGAGAGCTTCTCGGCGCCAACGACGACCGCGTAGTGCGCGGCTCCCGAGCGGATAAGAGCGTCGGCCTGAGTGACGGCGTAGCTGAAGCCAGCACAGGCAGCGTTGGTGTCATAGGCGGCAGCGGGGTTTGCACCGATGCGATCAGCGACCACCGCTGCCATTGATGGAGTCTGGCGCACATTGCTGATTGTCGCGATGATCACCAGGTCGACTTTGTCTGCTGCGATGCCAGACCTTTCGACGGCTTCGCGCGCCGCATCCGTGGCGAGATCAATCGCCAACACATCATGGGAAGCCCTCGTGCGCGTGATGATGCCGGTGCGCTGCTGGATCCACTCATCGCTTGAGTTGATCGGGCCGACCAGGTCATCGTTCGGCACAATCAGGTCGCCGCGTGCCGCGCCATAGCTATAGATGCGGGTGAACTCTGCACCGTGCGATTGCTGAAGTGTTGGGTGGGTCATCGTTCACTTTCAATCATGTCGTGGGCCGCAGCCAGATCGTCCGGGCTCTTGATGGCCACCGTCGGCACGCCCTTGAGTCCGCGCCTAGCCAGTCCGACGAGTGCGCCAGCCGGCGCAACCTCGATCACGCCCGTGACACCCGCCTTGGCTAGAGCATCCATTGTTTTGTCCCACCGTACCGGTGAGGAGACCTGACCAACGAGTAAGTCGACGAAGCCGCGCCCAGAAGAAACGACTGTCCCGTCGTGATTGGTCCAGATGGGGATAGTGGGATCGTGCTGTTCTAGAGAGTCGGCAACCTCACGGAGATGGTCGACTGCAGAACTCATATACCGAGTGTGGAATGCTCCTGCGACTTGCAGTGGGATCACGCGTGCGCCGCGCGGAGGATTGTCCTTGAGCTTGGCTAGGGCGGCGATCTCACCCGCTACAACAATCTGGCCACCGCCGTTGAAGTTCGCGGGTTCAAGCCCGAGCTCAGTAAGCAGCGGGAGCAATTCTGCCTCGTCTGCTCCCAATACGGCGCTCATACCGGTGTCGGCACGAGCTGCAGCGTCAGCCATCGCACTGCCACGCTCGCGCACGAGCGTCACGGCGTCTGTCTCGCTCAGGATACCGGCGGCGGCGGCTGCGGTGAGCTCTCCGACGGAGTGCCCGGCCACCCCACCGATGCGGTCTCGTCGACCGTCCAGGAGCGCGGAGAGCGTGAGCAGGCCCGCCGCGACGATGAGCGGTTGAGCCACAGCAGTGTCGCGGATGGTGTCTGCGTCCGAG
Organism: Lacisediminihabitans sp.; assembly: GCA_039924815.1. GTDB lineage: Bacteria > Actinomycetota > Actinomycetes > Actinomycetales > Microbacteriaceae > Parafrigoribacterium_A. The sequence continues at coordinate 3,682 of JBDTAD010000018.1, read as the reverse complement.
ACCGTACCGTGCGCAACCAGATCAAGTTCTGCCGCATCGGAGAGAGCTTCGAGATGTTCCTTGAATCGTGGTTCAGTGAGCCAGGGTGCAAGAAACCCGGGGGTTTGCGAGCCTTGGCCCGGGCATACGACGACGATCACTGGTCAAGTCTCCTCTGCGGAAGCGGTGGGGGTGTGGTGGGACTCAGCCTAATAAATGCCTTGAGCTTTGGCTGATACCTACAGCGGAACGTCGTGAACTAGTGCCTAACGGCGGCGCAGTGGACCGTCCGGCTCGGCGATGGAACCAAGGATAAGCGCTGCCTGCAGAATAAGGGATTCACGTGCCCCGGTTGCATCCCAGCCGATGACCTCCGACACTCGCTTGAGCCGGTAGCGCACGGTATTCGGATGCACGAACAATTCGCGCGCGGTGGCCTCGAGCGAACGGCCATTGTCGAGGTAGCACCACAGCGTCGCAAGCAATTCGGTCGAGTGAGCCTGAAGTGGACGATAGATGCGGTTGACCAGGGTCGCTCTGGCGAGCGCATCTCCGGCAAGTGCTCGTTCCGGCAGCAGGTCGTCCGCGAGCATGGGACGAGTCGCATTGCGCCAGGATCGAGCAACGGCAAAGCCGGCAAGTGCCGCCTTCGCGCTTTTGGCGGCATCGACCAAACTGGGTACTTCGTGTCCGAGCACGAGGTAACCGTCGCCAAAACCCGGCTCTAGCGCGCTGGCTATGGTCAGGAACGACACCTGGGTGTCTGGAGTTCCTTCCGTGGGCTCGGCATCGTACGGGGTTGCTCGACCAATGACGAGTACTAGGCGGCTGCCTTGTACTCCAATGAGGACGTCCGCGTCTAGGTGCCGCGCAGTGCGGCGCAGCATGTCGACATCAAGCATCTTGGGCGCAGTGCCCACCAGAACGGAAACCTCACCGTGGCCGTGCCACCCGAGCGCCGCGATTCGGGAGGGCAGCTCGTCGTCGTATTCGCCGCTCAGGATCGAATCGACAACGAGGGCTTCTAGCCTGGCGTCCCAGAGGCCTCGCGCTTCGGCCGCCCGTGCGTAGACGTCGGCAGCGGCGAAGGCAATTTCTCTGGAATACAACAGGATCGCTTCGCGCAGCGCCTCGTCGCGGCCCCTCACTCGATCCTCGACGACCTCAACGGTCACTTTGATGAGTTGCAGGGTTTGGGTGAGGCTCACCGAACGAAGCAGTTCTCTCGGGGCAGCACCGAATACGTCGGCCGCAATCCACGGCGTCGATGTGGGGTCATCGAACCAATGAATGAACGAGGTAATACCGGCCTGGGCGACAAGGCCCACCGCGGAGCGCCGCCCTGGCGGCATGTCTCCGTACCAGGGGAGGGTGTCGTCAAGTCGCTTCAGGGTGGCCGTTGCCAGCTCGCCGGAGACGGCCTTCAGCCACACGAGCGTCTGCTCCTTGGTGTGCTTTGCCTCTGCCATTGATCTTGTGCGCCCGCCCGATTAGCTTTCGCCGCCGGCTGAACCGGTGGTGCCGGCCGTCACGTCGTGCAGCCGGTACCGTTCGATCGCCTGTTGGGGCACGCTCGGATCGAGCTGCCCGCGGGCAACGAGCGATTCCAAGGTGCGCACGACGAGCGATGGACCGTCGATCTTGAAAAAGCGTCGCGCAGCAGCACGAGTGTCCGAGAAGCCGTAGTCATCGGCACCCAGCGTCGCATACTCACCCGGGACGAACTGGCGAATCTGGTCGGGAACCGCGTGCATGTAATCGCTGACCGCGACAAAGGGGCCTTCGGCCTCCTCGAGTTTACGGGTGAGATATGGCACTCGTGGCTCGAGGCTTGGGTTGAGGAAGTTGTGTTCGTTCGCCGCAAGTCCGTCACGGCGAAGCTCCCCCCAGGACGTCACCGACCACACGTCTGCCGCGATATTCCAGTCTTCCGCGAGTAACTGCTGTGCCTCGAGTGCCCACGGTACTGCGACACCCGATGCGAGGAGCTGGGCCTTCGGGCCCAGGTTTTCAGCCCGTTTGAGCAGATAGATGCCGTTCAGCAGTCCGTCAACATCGAGGTTCTCGGGTTCGGAGGGTTGTTTCATGGGCTCGTTGTACACCGTGATGTAGTACATGACATCCGGATGCGGGTGGGCCCCACCGTACATGCGGTCGAGTCCGGCCTTGACGATGTGCCCGAGTTCGTAGCCGTAGGCCGGGTCGTAGGACACGACGGACGGGTTCGTGGACGCGAGCAGGGGAGAGTGCCCGTCGGCGTGTTGCAGTCCTTCACCGGTGAGCGTCGTGCGACCGGCGGTGGCGCCCATGACGAAGCCGCGGGCCATCTGGTCTCCGGCTGCCCACATCGCGTCGCCCGTGCGCTGGAATCCAAACATCGAATAGAAGATGTAGACCGGAATCAGTGGCTCACCGTGAGTGGAGTACGACGTGCCAGCCGCTGTGAAAGCGGAGAAGGCACCGGCCTCGTTGATGCCGACGTGCACTATTTGTCCCTGGGCGCTCTCCTGATAAGCGAGGAGCAACTCCCGATCGACCGAGGTGTAGTGCTGACCGTTGGGGTTGTAGATCTTCGCGGTCGGGAAGTAGGCATCCATACCGAAGGTGCGCGCCTCATCCGGAATGATCGGCACGATACGGTGGCCGAACTCCTTGGTGCGCAGCAGATCCTTCAGTAGGCGGGCGAAGGCCATGGTGGTGGCGATCTCCTGCTTCCCGGAGCCACGACGCGCCACTTCATAGGCACTGTCGTCCGGTAGCGAGAGCTGGGTGTACTTCGCGCGGCGCTCGGGCAGGTAGCCGCCCAACTCCCGGCGGCGTTCCTGCAGGTACTGGATTGCCTCGTCGCTCTGGCCGGGATGGTAGAACGGCGGGCGATACGGGTCTGCCTCGAGTACAGCATCCGTGATCGGAATCTGCATGACGTCGCGGAGCTGCTTGAGGTTGTCGAGCGTGAGCTTCTTCATCTGGTGGGTCGCGTTGCGGCCCTCGAACGACGGCCCCAGGCCGTAGCCCTTGACGGTCTTCGTTAGGATCACGGTGGGCTGACCCTTGTGCTCCGTGGCCGCCTTGAACGCCGCATAAACCTTGCGATAGTCATGCCCGCCGCGCTTAAGGCTCCAGAGCTGGTCATCGGTGTAGTCCTTGACCAATTCCGCAACGCGAGGATCGCGACCAAAGAAGTTCTCGCGCACGTAAGCGCCGCTCTCGGCCTTGTAGGTCTGATAATCGCCGTCGGGCGTGACATTCATGAGGTTAACGAGCGCGCCCTCGGTGTCACGGGAGAGCAGGCTGTCCCACTCGCGACCCCAGATGACCTTGATGACGTTCCAGCCGGCTCCGCGGAAGAAGCTCTCGAGCTCCTGGATGATCTTGCCGTTTCCGCGCACAGGACCGTCGAGACGCTGGAGGTTGCAGTTGATGACGAAGGTGAGGTTGTCGAGGTTGTCGTTCGCGGCCCACTGCAGGGCGCCGCGGCTTTCGACCTCGTCCATTTCACCGTCGCCGAGGAACGCCCACACGTGCTGCTCGCTCGTGTCCTTCAGCCCGCGGTTGTGGAGGTACTTGTTGAACTGGGCCTGGTGGATGGCGTTCATCGGCCCGATGCCCATCGAGACGGTGGGGAACTCCCAGAACTCGGGCATCAGTCGCGGGTGCGGATACGACGGCAGGGCAACGGGTTTGCCGTCGATCACGTGGGACT
>JBDTAD010000017.1:0-2932 GCA_039924815.1 Lacisediminihabitans sp. | reverse complement strand
CACCTGGCCGCTGGAGCTCTCGCTCGGGCTCCTTGCCGCGGTGCTCGCCTGGTTGGCCTGGAGGCGGTGGTATCGCAGGCGCGAAGCGATCAGGCTGCTCACGCGATCAAGCACCACCGGAGGTATCACCACTTCGCTGCCACGACTGCGAGGCTTCTCCGGCGTTCGTACGATCGTCAGCGCAGGCATCATTCTGGCTATCGCTGTAAGCGCCGGAGTTGCCGCATCAGCGCTTGCGCCGCCATCCGGTCCTCGTCTGGTTGCGCGCTCAGCTATCGTGCAACCTTTTGACCCTCTTGCCTATCCCAGCCCGTTGAGCGGGTTCCGTAGTTATGAGAAGCCGCCAGCGGTAAACGACACCATGCTGACCGTCACGGGTTTGCCGTCGAACGGTCGCATTCGCATTGCCACTCTTGATAGCTATAACGGTGTCGTTTATTCGGTGGGAAGCGGCCAGCCGGATGCGTTATCCGGCTCATTCACGCGGGTTCCGTACGCGTTTGACCAGTCCGCAGTGCGCGGCAAGCAGGTGAGCCTGCAGGTCGAGATTGGCCGCTACTCCGGCGTGTGGGTGCCGACCCTGGGAAAGCTCGAAAGCATCGATTTCAGCGGTTCACGAGCCGAGAGTCTGCGGGACTCTTTCTACTACAACGACAACAGTGGCACAGCGGCCGTTGTGCGCCCGTTGGCCAAAGGCGACCGCTACACGCTCACGGCAGTGCAGCCGGTCCAGCCCTCTCTCGCCCAACTTTCCACTCTCATGCCTGGCTCCGCTCGAGTCCCCGCTATCGGGGTTGTACCAGATGATCTGCTCACGACCCTTAATGGCTATGTTGGCGATGCCTCCGGGGCAGGGCAGCGTTTAGTCGCGATGATCACCGGCCTCAAAGAAAATGGTTATATCAGCCACGGCGTCTCGCCCAACGCACCGTTCAGCCGCTCGGGGCACGCCGCGGACCGCATCACGCAACTACTCACTGACCAGCGCATGATCGGCGACCAGGAACAGTACGCGGTCACCGCCGCGCTCATGGCCAGACAGCTGGGCTTCCCCGCCAGAGTGGTCTTCGGATTCGCGCCGACCTCCGTGGCCGCCGAGGGCGCGACAACCATCAGGGGCAGCGACATTTCCGCCTGGATCGAGGTTGATACGACGCAGTTCGGCTGGGTAACGGTCGATCCGAACCCGCCCGTTCGTTCGATTCCTGAAGAGAAACCGAAGGATCCGACTCAGGTGGCCAGGCCTCAATCACCCGTGCAGCCACCCGCACAGCCGCCGCTCAACCATGCAACCCAAACCCCGCCAGACAGTACACAGGACAATCCGGCGAACCCGAACGCGCTGCTCGAGATAATTTTCGCGATCCTACGCATCGGTGGTTGGATGCTCCTGGTCGCTGCGGTGCTGTTGTCGCCGTTCCTGACGATTGTCGCTGCCAAGCGTCGGCGGAGCGTGTTGCGCAGGCGCGCACCGCTCGCAGTTGATCGGATGAGCGGCGGCTGGCAGGAATTCGAAGACGCCGTGATCGATCATGGCTACCTGACGTCGCCATCGTCAACCCGCAGCGAAATTGCGGCAGTTGTAGGGGGAATGCAACCCCTCGTGCTCGCATCAGTCGCCGATCGGGCGGTATTCTCGCCCAGCACCCCGAACGACGCCGACGTCGAAGCGCTGTGGGGTTCTGTTCAGGAATTGCGTGTCTCGCTCGACGCTAGTCTTACTCGCTGGCAGCGGATCAAAGCCTTAGTCTCGGTGCGATCACTCGGTGGCTATAGTGTGAAGAAGTTGTTCAAGCGATAGAGGATGCTCCCGGTGACCTGCACCTACTGCAATATGGAGCTACCCGTTGGCGCGATGTTCTGCGGAGAATGTGGCCGCGCTGTCGTTGCTGAGCCTGCGGAGAAGCCAGCTCGTGCCGGTACAGCACGCCCTAGGCGGAGGGCGAGTGCCCCCGGTGGTGCCCCGTCGCTGATGCGTGACCCGGTCGTTGTCAACGCTGCTGCACAGCCAAAAGCCTCGTCCGAATCTTCGGCACGCTCCCAAGCGGCAGCATCCCGAACTACCGCTGCATCGGCGGCACCATCCCGATCCACTGCTCAGCAGGCGGCACCTCGGACTACAGGGCCGCAGACAGCACCAGCCTTAGTCAAGCCAACTGCCGCGGCGAAACCTGCCCCCGAACCTCTTCAGCGCCCTGTCGTGGAGCCCCGGGTTGACAGCTCGAAGGCTGATGCCGTCGATCTCACTGTCACCTGTGAGCAGTGCGGCAGCGTGCTCGGCAGCGATGACATCTTTTGTGGCGAATGCGGTTATGTCACGCGAGCGGCGAGCAGGAACTTCAGTCGTCCGCGTGACACGGCGATTATCCAAGCGGCCCAGGTGGAGAGGGAGGCGCTTGAAGCAGCCGCGTCGATCGTTCACTCCGATAAGCCCGCTGCTCACGCGCCACAGCAGGGTCTTGGAGAGTCGGGTGACCAGCTACAAAGCGTTAAAGCAACCCCCATTGTCGCGCCGCGCAGTGCGGGGGCGAGGTTCGTTTTGCAGTTCAGCACTGGTGAGAGTTTTACCGTGTACGGGAGCGGCTTGGTCGGCCGCAACCCACGGCCGGAGCCCGCAGAATATTTCGATCATGTCGTCCGTGTGCTGGACCCCAGCCGGTCGGTGTCCAAGACCCACTTGGAGTTCGGACAGGAGGCCGGTGCCTTCTGGATCAAGGATCGGTTCTCCGGTAACGGCTCGATAATCCGTGAGCCCGAGGGCGATCGGGTGCGCTGCGAGCCGGATCGACGCTACCGGGTCGTGCGTGGAACTCGCGTGGATATCGGGGAACAGTTTTTCGTGATCAGCTGAACGAGACTTCAGTGCTTGGCTACTCCTCTACCGCTCATCAGCTATCCCAGTAGTTCCCGTAGTGCGCGCTACAGGGCCAGG
>JBDTAD010000016.1:0-4454 GCA_039924815.1 Lacisediminihabitans sp. | reverse complement strand
CAACTTCGGGCGCTGTCTCGGAGCCGATCATTGCCGACCCGCGCCTGCGCAAGCTGAGCTTCACCGGATCAACCCCGGTGGGGCGCAAGCTGATTCAGCAGGCGTCGCAGGGCATCCTGCGCACCTCGATGGAGCTCGGTGGCAATGCACCGTTCGTTGTCTTCGACGATGCAGACCTCGACAAGGCGGTCGACGGCGCGATTGCGGCAAAGTTCCGCAATGTTGGCCAGGCGTGCACCGCAGCGAACCGGTTCATCGTGCACGCGTCTGTGGTGGAGGAGTTCTCGCGCCGGGTGACCGAGCGCGTCAAGGGATTCCGCACGGGTCGGGGTACTGAGGAGGGCATCACGATTGGCCCGCTCATCAACGATGCAGCGGTGAGCAAGGCTGAAGAGCTCGTGAAGGACGCCGTGGATCGCGGCGCAACCGTGCTTGTCGGAGGGCACCGCATCGACGGTGACGGTACCTTCTACGAGGCCACGGTTGTCGGCGGTGTGCAGCCAGGGAGCGAGATTCTGCGCCAGGAGATTTTCGGACCGGTGCTGTCCATCACCTCGTTCGACGACGAAAACGAGGCTGTTCGTCTCGCCAACGACACCGAATACGGCCTGATCGGTTACGTCTACACGAAGGATCTGGCGCGAGGGCAGCGGATGATCGAGCGACTTCAGACCGGAATGATGGGCCTGAACCTCGGCGTGATTTCGAACGCCGCGGCCCCGTTCGGCGGAGTGAAGCAGTCCGGTCTCGGTCGCGAGGGTGGCGTCGAAGGCATCCACGAGTACCTCTCCACGAAGTACACGCTCACGCCGGATCCGTTCGCATAGCCTCGGTCGCTTAGCCTGTCGAAGCGGTCGATCACGAGGCCTCTGACACACCCAAATTCTCGCGTTGTCGTGGTGGCGCCGTCGACCCCCGCACGTTCAGCTGCGGGCTCACAACCACACGGTGCACGGGACGAGACGCATCAGCGAGGCGCTTCACCAGCAGATCGACGGCCGCTTCGCCCACGAACTCGCGTGGCGGGCTGACTGCGGTCAATGCCGGCGTAAACAACTGCGCCACTTCATCGTCGTACGCAATAACAGACAGATCGTCTGGCACGGAAATTCCGCGATTCAATGCCAAATCAACGAAGGCCATCGCCTCGGGATCCGAGTGAACGAGCAGCGCAGTGACCCCGGTCTCCAGGGCCAGATCGAGTATCGCGTCGACAGCGCCCGAGAACTCGGGGCTGCTGCGTACGGGCAGAATTTGTTCGAAGTGATCGGCCGGTGTCAGGCCGAGCTCAGAGCAGGCCGCCTCCCAACCAGCGGCGATCTTTCGCGACGTTGGCGAGAATTTAGAGAGAACAAGACCCACCTTGCGATGTCCGAGGTCGGCGAGGTGTCGCGCGGCGAGGACAGCGCCCAAAGCATGGTCTGTTGTGACTGACTCGACCGGGGTCCCACCGGGTAGGAGCGTTGCATCGCGCTCGACTAGTACCGACGGCAGGTCCTGATCGGTGAGCCATTGCATCACATCCTGCGCGTGTGCCGTATCGGTGTTTGGCGCGACGATGAGACCACGCACGTTCTCGCTGCTGACGAGGCGCTCCAGAATCGGGCGCTCATCCTGCAATTCGTAGGACGCTACCCGCAACAGCAGCTGCATGCCGTGTTTTTCAGCCCCGGTCTCCATGCCCCTGACGACACTGGGCCAATAGTAGTTAAGGGAGGGGACGAGAACCGCGATAGAGCCGGGTGGCGGTGTCGTCGAATCATGCGTGCGCTGAAAGAGAGTGCGGGACTGCGTCGTCCGCCGGTTGCGGTCCGTCGAATCTGAGTTGTCGTGCTCTGGCGGAACTGCACCACCGTGCACCCGGATGAGAAGCCCCTCGCGCTCCAATTGGGCAAGGTCTCGTCGCAGCGTAACCGGAGCGACACCGAGGTCGTCCAGGAGTTCTGAAACGCGCACGGTTCCGTCACGCTGGAGAACCGACAGCACATGAGCTCGACGCGCCGCAGCCAGTGGGGGATGCTGCATTTGGTCGGTCATCGATCATCCTTGCTGGACGCTGAGTCCATGTATACCGTAATGGAGAGATTGTCGCGAGAGGTGACATCGAAGTCGATTCTGGTGAGCGTTTCTCCCCACACTGTGGAGAGCGCTGGATCGTCGAGGCGGCGGATGAGCGCCGTAGCTGTGACCTCCGCTGGCCAGCGAACTTTCAACGGCGGGGCTCCCTCGATCGGGATGATGAGCGCGGTGCCGGCCCCGAGCTGAACCTGACCGGCAACCAGGAGGCGCACCGTTGTGCGAGCCTCGGATGCCTCGGTCGAGTCAAGGCACCAGACATCGTCGATCACGACGCGACTGCGAGACTCGATCGCTGTGCTCCGCTCGAGTCGGACCGTGCGGCGCCAGGTGCTGAGAACAGGAAGCGGATACGCAGGAGCAAGTTCGAGGCTCAGCACCGCTGACGACGGCGAAATGGTTGCTTCGACCTCAGTGGCCCTGTATGTGGGACCGGCGCCCTGTGCGATCCCATAGATTTCCGGAACGCCGTGCCAGGAGCTTTGCATGGTCCAGATGCTGTACCGGTCGGGGCCGAAAGTCACCGCCGTGTAGGTTGGCCGGCCGGCGTCGACGATGGCGGGGATGCCCGCCGACGCCACCACGAACGAGCCAACATCGTTGTGGTTGTGGTGTTCGCCGTTGTGTCCAGCTTTCGCGGCGAGAGTGAGACCGTTCGCGGAGCCAGCCTGCTCCCGCGCGACGAGTACCTGAATCGAGGCGAGCCAGACATCCCTCGGGAGGGGTGAACTTTCGGGGGATGCAGCTAGCCAGCTCGCATCCGTCATTCCGAGCAGCACCCGGCCGAGCCCCTCGGCTTCAGTGGCGGAGGGAGTTCCCGGGATGCGGTGCGCGGCAGCGTGAGCCAGAGCATCGTGATCTCCGACCCGCCGTGCCGCCCTGTGCAGAGCATGCCAGGGCTGATCGGCCGGAGGTTTGGCCTGCCCATCCGCAAGATTGAGATACCACTGGCCACCCAGGTGCATCCGATGGGGGAAGGCCACGGTGTTGCGCAGCGCCGGCACAGAGGGAATGGCGTCCAGTCGTCCGCCCGTCGCGTAACGAAGGAGTTCGAGCGCTTCGAGTGCCCGACACGCACCGTTCCACCAGTAGGCATAGCCCTCGTCGATTGCTCCGTCCTCGGGCAGCGACGCAACGTAGCGATCAATGCCCTCGATCACGAGTGCAATGATCTCGGCGCGCTTCTCTAGCTCGCCAGGCTGGTCAAGGAGTCTCAGCGCAGCTACGAGCACGTTGCTGTGAATCCAGGGGTTCCAGTTGTGCACGTCGCCATCGAGGCCGATCCAGTGCCAGTCCCGTCGCCGCAGGAACGGCTCGAGCACCCGAATACGCGCCTCGTGCCGAATCCGGCTACGCAGGCCTGGAAAACGTACGTCGAGCTGATGACCGAGCAGCTGATCGATCCATGCGAGTTGCGCGACAACTTCGCCAGCGCCGAGGTCGAGGAAGGGATCAGTGACCGTCGCGAGCACAGCGCCGTGGCGTCGCAGAGTGTCGTCGTGTGCTGGCCAGCACCAGGAACTTTGCTCGCACAGTAGCCAAATTCCGTCGGCGACCTCGTCAATCCATCGCTTTTCCAGCGTTGCTGCCGCAGCTATTGATGCACGGCTCAGGCGCTGCAGACGCGCGAAGGCCTCGGTCTCCCAACTAACGCGGTCGCCATCGTCGTGCACACGCGCGGCAGCGCTGGCGAGTGGTTGCGGCCAAGGGCGGCCAAGATCTTCCTTGGCCCTCGAGAGCACGTCGGCGATTGTGACCGAATCGGCGCTCCCGGTGGTCGCGTCCCAGACCGATCGATCATGTGCCGATGCCAGCGGCAGGGACTGGTTGGGAGCAAGGACCACGCTAGCGACGTCGTAATCGCTTCCGATCGCAGCACTACCGCTCTGCTGGCGGCTGAAAAGCGCTGCAAGTGGCCCTTGGAACTGCGCCATACGCGTCATTGCCGGTGCGTCCTCCTCGACTGCCCTTGAAGCGAGTCTCGAGCGAGGTGCTTCTTCCAAACGATCATAACCGATCATAACCGTTCTATAAAAGTCTTGTAGTGTACGAAAAGGGTTGTTATGCTCCACAAAAGGTCAATTGAGCGCGTACGTTGCTCAGCGCCTAGTTTCGATCATGGCAATTCAAAGGAGAATCCTCCCCGTGACACCCCCGCACACGGTGCCGTCTGAGCGCGGCGTTGGAAAAGGCGACTGGAACCGCGCACAGTGGCTCGCCTATGCCGACCGCGTTCTCGCGGGCGCCAGAGTGTGGGCGTCTCCTGGTAACGGGCGCATCACTCCGCCGGGTGCTGAGGGGGGATACGGGAATGCGATAGACGGGCTCGAAGGCTTCGCCCGCAGCTTTCTTCTTGCCGGGTTCAGGATCGCGGGTGA
>JBDTAD010000015.1:0-9302 GCA_039924815.1 Lacisediminihabitans sp. | reverse complement strand
AAATCCCTTTCGAGGTCACGGGGAACGGGGTCTGGGGCGTGACGGTTAGTCCACCCAATTCTGCTGCTCCCAGCTCGGGGAGTCGCTGCACTGTCTCGAGAAAGCGCTTGATCTCGGTCGGCTCGAGCACACCCTCCGCGAGACTTCTGAACTTGGCGATGTACTGCTCGCGCGCGAAGGGCCGGGCGCCCAGCGGATGCGCGTCGGCGACCGCAATCTCGTCGACAATTCGGGTGCCGTCGGCCAAATCAATCTCGACCCGACCGCCGAACGCCTTTTCGCTCGGGTCGAGTGAGTGGTAGCGACGGGTCCACTCGGCGTCTTCTTCGGTGGTGACCTTGTGCCACAGCGCCACTGTGTCGGGCCGGGCCGCACGCTCCGGCGCGTACGAGCGCTCGTGGTGCCATTCCCCATCCTGCAGCGCGACGGCGAAGATATACGGAATCGAGTGGTCGAGGGTCTCGCGACTAGCCGTTGGGTCGTACTTCTGCGGGTCGTTCGCGCCTGAGCCAATCACGTAATGGGTGTGGTGGCTGGTGTACAGCACCGCGCGCACGATGTTCGCGGGGTCACGCAGTTCTGGATGCTGCTGACCGAGCTTGCGTGCAAGGTCGATCCAGGCCTGCGCTTGATACTCGGCCGAGTGCTCTTTGGTATAGCTGTCGAGAATGGCGCGCTTGGCCTCACCGCGCTCGGGCAGAGGAACTTCGTAGCCCGCATCCGGTCCGTCGAGCAGCCAGGCGATCACGCCGTCTTCGCCCTCATAGATCGGTGTTGGGCTGGTCTGACCACGCATCGCCCGGTCGGCGGCTTCGATCGCCATCTTGCCCGCGAAGGCTGGCGCGTAGGCCTTCCAGCTCGAGATCTCGCCCTTGCGTGACTGGCGGGTGGCCGTGGTCACGTGCAACGCGTGGCCGATGGCCTGGAAGATCGTTGCAGTGTCGAGGCCGAGCAGCGTGCCAATTCCCGCGGCGGCCGATGGGCCGAGGTGGGCGACGTGGTCGATTTTGTGCGCGTGCAGGCTGATGCCTTTGACGAGGTCTATTTGTATTTCGTAGCCGGTGGCAAGACCGCGGATGAGATCGTGGCCGCTGCTGCTCGCGTGCTGCGCGACGGCCAGGATCGGCGGGATGTTGTCGCCGGGGTGTGAATACTCCGCGGCGAGGAAGGTGTCGTGGTAGTCGAGCTCTCGCACGGCAACACCGTTGGCCCAGGCCGCCCACTCCGGGCTGTGTCTGCCAGCAACACCGAAAACTGTGGAGCCAGCTCCGCCCGTGGAGATCGGATGCGCCTCCGCCTGGGCGCGCGCGGCAAGCACCGGCTCGCGGCCGAGGGATGCCGTGGCGACCGCGGCATTGTCGATGATGCGGTTTATGACCATCTCGGTTACGTCATCCGTCACCTCAACCTGGTCGGCGGCGACCTCCGCTATTTTCCACGCGAGTTGGCCTTCGCGGGCCAAATTCTCGTCACTTCTATGTGTTCGAACATCATGTAGCTGCACTCCCCCAGCCTAGGTGGCGTTGCCGGGATTACGACGGTGTTGTTCATGATGACCAGTGATACAGCGCCCGCGGGGCGATACGCTTCAGTTCAGAATGGCTTTACGGCTGTGGATAGATCTCCACATTCAAGGCTGTGGAGAAGAAGAGAAATTCGCAAGCGTGCACGCTGTTCAGTCTGAACTCTGTTCCGGCCAATAATACGAGTCGGGTTTCGCCCGTGCTCCGAAGATGGCCTGGCCGACACGAACAACGGTGGCACCCTCCTCGATAGCGAGCTCGAAGTCGCCAGACATACCCATCGATAGCTCGTCGAGACTCACGCCATCCGGTGCGCTCTCGCGCAGCCGACCCTGCAACTCACGAAGCCGCCGGAAGCAGGTTCGCACCAGCTCGGCATCCGGACTGAACACGGCCAGCGTCATCAGTCCGCGAACGCGCAGCGAAGAGTAGCTCGGCAGCTCCCTCACGAAGTCCGCCGCCGCATCGGGTTCGAGCCCGAACTTGCTGTCTTCGCCGGAGGTGTTCACCTGTACGAAGACATCCAGGCTGCGGCCGGATGCCTGTAACCGTCGATCCAGCGCCTCCGCCACCCTGAGACTGTCGAGTGCCTGAAATTCGGATGCGAACTCGGCAACCAACTTGGCCTTATTGGTCTGCAGGTGGCCGATCACCGACCAGCGCACCGTCGTATCCGCGAGCTCATCCCACTTGCGATGAGCCTCTTGCACCTTGTTCTCACCGAGATACAAAGCACCAGCCTCGATGGCGTAACGGATGCGTTCGGCCTGCACAGTCTTGCTCACCGATAGCAAGCGAACCTCGTCAGTTCTGCCCGATCGCGCGCGGGCCGCGTCAATCCGCGCCAGCACTGCATCAAGGTTGAGCCTGAACTCCCCGGCCGTCTCGGCGTGCGCCACCGGCACCAGTTCGGCTCCCGAAAACTCCGCCACCGCAGCCTCCCTTATCAAGTGTCGCCGTCAGCTCATCCTCCCACCGGGAGGGCGCTGCGTGCTGAGCGCGGGCTGCGACGAGGGGTCGCCGCAGCCGCGCGTTCACACCTCAGCTACCGGCGCCGCGCCAATAGCCGTTCGCCGCGGCGACGGTCTGAAAGTTCGTCGCGACGACCTGCGAGGTCGCGAGCAGCGAATCCGCATTCTCGGAGTAGTCCGGGCGAAGCTTCGTGCGAACCTCCGCATCCGGCTGGGTCAGCCCGACTACCTTGCGCGACAGCTTCATTGCCAGCATGAATCCCTCCTCAGGGCTCGCTGTAATCAACGTCGGCAACCATTGTTCTGCCATCACTACTCCACTCAGTCGTGTGCATGTAAGTTGTGCACGACTGAATCGTACACGCTTGAATAACGTAGACTGCATTCAGAAGGAGATGTGACGACTCATGGCTTCGACCCAAGACCACGCGAGGCTGGATGACCAGCTTTGCTTCGCGCTCTACGCCGCCTCACGAGCGATTTCGGGCGCGTACCGCCAGTTGCTCGCTGACATCGGCCTCACCTACCCTCAATACCTCGCGATGCTCTCCCTCTGGGAGAAGAGTGGCCAAAGTGTCGCAGAGCTTGGCGATGCCCTCGACCTCGAATCGAGCACGCTCTCCCCGCTCATCCGCCGCCTCGAAAGCCTCGGCCTTGTACGTCGGCAACGCTCAGACGAAGACGAGCGGATGGTTCACGTGCACGTCACCGACGCGGGTTGGAAGCTCGAGAGCCGCACCGCTCCGGTTCGTCAACAGGTTGAGACCTCTACGGGATTGAGCGACACAGAGTTTGCCACGCTACGCGAGGCACTGCACCATCTGCGCGCGACCGTGCAGGGGCATCCAGCCTCGAGCCTCTGACTACCGGATCGTGCGGGCGGATTCCTTGGCCGCGGCAGCGCGGTTGAACTGTGACCCGAGGCCGACGAAGGGCCCTGCGGACAGAAACGTCAGGCCACCCCACACCAGCCCGCCCAACAACAGAACGAATGTGTTGCCCTGATCGCCCTTGAGACCACCGGCCGCAATCGCAGAAAGCGTGAACGCCGGCCACAGCGCCACCGCGAGTCCGGCAACCGCAGCACACGCGCCGACCGCGATACTGCGGCGCGGGGCCAGAATGTTGCCCCCGAGCACAATGATGGCAACCCCAACCACCGCAGCAACGATCGCAACTAGTAAAAGGATCACCCATGTGATCGTTGAGTCGCTGAATCCATCCGCCGGCCCGGAAGCACCCCAATGGGTGGGAATTCGTGTCGGCAGGTTGTGCCAGGTCAGCCGAAGCACGATGGTAAACACCGCTGGCATCCAGAGCAAAAAGATCGTGATGGCTACGCGCCAGTTGAACCCTCGCGCCATAGCAGCCACCTTTCACTTGTGGAAGACTCTACGCCTGATGACGAAGTCTCACCGAAGTGGTTTCGGTTCGAGACGAAACACCGGATGTCGTGCTGCTTCCTTGACGAACGATGCAACCGGATCATCAGGCTTCGCATCGAAATAGGGAGCGGTGATAGGCACACGGCTGACGTAGTCACGCAGCACCGGGCCGGCAGTCTCAGCACCCACCTCGCGGGCACAGAACGCTTCGACCGCGTGGCCGCGCCGCAGAGTCACCTCGGGAAGAGCACGAACGTTACGCACCCAGCCGACCATTCCGTAGGGCGAAACAAGCCATCGATCACCATCGATTTCGAGAACGGTCACTGGCGTCGTCCGGGCAGCGAGGGTTTTACGCCCCGTCGTAGTGAGCAAGTAACTGGAGGTGAATCCGACACCGAGCCGAATCATCGCCGACACCACAAAATTGGCAGCGCGACGGCCAGATCGGAGTTGGTAGCTTCTGGCCATGCGCACAGTCTGGCTGACCAGCTCACCTCGCACAATGTTCCGTGCACGAGCGATCGTGATTCAAATATGGTCAACAACCGAAAAAACAACCGTGCTCGCTAGGCTTGCGACATCATTTCTGGCAAGATCTTCTTCTCCCATCGAATGAATCGAGCAGCAATGAGCGACGCGCGACGAAAGGAACTTGGCGAGGGCGACTCGGCGGTCGAAGACGAATTACACGAGGCGTTCGACAACGTCGTTGACGGTGGCGCGGAGCGATTGCATCGACCGCTGCGCACCATCCTCATCACCGGATTCTTCGGTGGACTGGAAGTTGGCTTGGGCGTCATGGCGTATCTCGCCGTGCTCGCACAAACGGACGACCACCTTTTGGCAGGGCTGGCCTTCGGTATCGGATTCATCGCCCTCCTGCTCGCCCACAGCGAGCTCTTCACCGAGAATTTTCTGTTGCCGATTGCCGCTGTCGTCGCGCGCGAGGCCAGCGTCGCGAAACTGGGCAAGCTCTGGAGCGGAACTCTCATTGCCAACCTTGTCGGTGGCTGGATCTTTATGTGGCTTATCGTGCAGGCATTCCCGCAATGGCACAGCACGCTCATGACCGCTGGCGAACACTTTGCGCTTTCTCCGCTCTCGCTGCAGACGGCCGTGCTCGGCATCCTCGGCGGCAGCACCATCACCCTGATGACTCGGATGCAGAACGGAACCAACTCGGATCCTGCGAAGATCGTCGCGGCGGTCGCTGGTGGATTTCTGCTCGCGGGCCTCAGCCTCTTTCACTCGATACTCGACTCGCTCCTCATCTTCGGCGCGATCCAGGCTGGTGCCGACATCAGCTACCTGCAGTGGCTCGGATGGTTCGGCTACACGCTGCTGTTCAACATCGTCGGCGGCGTATTGCTGGTGACCGCCCTGCGCTTGGTGCGCACGAAGGAACTCGTCAAGGAGCGCCGCGAGCAGGCACCCGCTGACCCGGATGCCCCTCGCAAGCGCCGCTGACTGGTCCCTCTATCCGTAGACGACCCAGACGGTCATCGACGCGGCGCAATAGATGTGGGCATTAATAACATTGCCTCCCCCGTTGAGGTAGACGCGGGGGCCATAGTCAGTCCACTTCGTGAACGGCCAGATTGCGTTGCAACGCACGTTCACCTGCGCGTAGCCCGTGCCAGTGCAGCTCGCCGTGGCGTAGCTGTCGTTGGTGCCGATGTTTGTGCAGTGCGCCGCAGCCTGGGCTGGGGCTGCTGCGAGGAGCGGAAGGATGAAGCCCAGCGCGATGGCGGCGATTGTTCCGCGAATGATACTTTTCTGCGACGTGCCCATGCGGTAACTCCTTTGTATTGCGTGGATCCGGAATGGATCTACGGGAGGGAACCTACGGGGCTGGCCAGCCTTAGTCTGAGAATATTGCGGATGCGATAATACGTCAAGACAGACCGTTCTACCAGTTGAGGCAAAAGCTCTTCTCTGCGACAACAGCGATGCGTGCCAATGAGCACGTAACACCTGACATCGCTCTGAAACCACACGATGCGGTCGCTCACCTGGGCGCTGGGAGAATCTACCTCCGCGCAGGGGTAACGTTCAGTAGTGCAAACTTCAGGTACCGAGTTTTTGCGGGACGCAATGCTGTTGAGCCAGTCGATTCGAACGAACACCGCTCACGGGAATCACTCGAGATTTGAATCGAGTGATGCGGTTTCATGAGTGTCAGTAAACCTCGGACATCCCCATTGGTCGGCCGTGGACGACAGAGCCTGGTGGTTGCCGCAGTCGCCGCGTTGGGGGTCGTCTTCGGCGACGTGGGAACGAGCCCCCTCTATGCGCTGAAGACGGTGTTTACCCTTGACGGCGGCGCTGTGCGCGCAAACGAGGGCGACGTCTTCGGCGTCATTTCGCTGATTTTCTGGAGCATTACGATCGTCGTCTCCATCAAATACCTCGGTATTTTGATGCGCGCAGACAACAACGGCGAAGGTGGGGTGATGGCCTTAGCTGCGCTGGCCCAGCGGTTGTATGCAAAGCGTGCAGGCCGGGCCGGCATGCTCATTGTTCTCGGCATTATCGGGATGGCCCTGTTCTACGGCGATTCGGTCATCACTCCGGCGATCAGTGTTCTCTCAGCAGTGGAGGGCCTGGAAGTCACCATGCCGTCAGTTGCCCACCTCGTTATCCCCATCGCTGCCGTGATTCTGATCGGACTTTTTGTCGTTCAGAAGTACGGGACGGCCAAGGTCGGCGGGCTCTTTGGCCCAATCATGGTGCTGTGGTTTCTCGTACTCGCCGCTGCGGGCTTGGGAATGGTAGTGCAGCATCCGGAAGTGCTCCTCGGTCTGTTGCCCAGTTACGCGGTCCTTTTTGTCATCACCCATCCCGCTATTTCATTCGTCGCAATGGGCGCGGTGGTGCTCGCGATCACCGGAGCCGAAGCCCTCTACGCAGACATGGGCCATTTCGGGCGGGCTCCGATTCGACACGCGTGGTTCGCACTCGTGTTTCCCGCGCTCACGCTGAACTATCTGGGCCAGGCGGCGCTCGTTCTGCACGATCCTGCGGCTAAATCCAATCCGTTTTTCTTATTGATTCCCGAATGGGGCCGTCTGCCCGTTGTTATTTTGGCAACCGCTGCCACGGTGATCGCCAGCCAAGCTGTTATCTCCGGTGCATTCTCGCTCTCGCGCCAAGCGGTTCAGCTCGGCTTGCTTCCGCCGCTCGCAATTCGCCAGACCTCCGAGCGAGAAGGCGGTCAAATCTATCTGCCCGCTGTGAACTTTCTCTTGTTCCTCGGAGTCATGGCGGTCATGCTCTCTTTCGGCTCTTCGGCCAAACTGGCGACTGCCTACGGAGTCTCCGTCACCGGCGCACTGGTGGTCGATACTCTGCTGCTCCTGGTTGTCGCGAGACCGTTGTGGCACTGGCGAGCCTGGAAGATCGTGCTCGTCGCCGTGGTGATTGGCGGACTGGAGCTCACCTTCCTCGCTGGCAACCTCTCCAAGGTCGTCAACGGCGGATGGGTGCCGTTACTGATTGCTGCGGTCGTGATCCTCGTCATGACGACGTGGCGCCGTGGACGTCAGCTCGTTCAGAATGATCGGCGCCATAAGGAAGGGTCGCTCTCTCGGTTCGTTGAGAACGTGCGTGTGAAAAAGATTCCGCGCGTGCCCGGAATTGCGATCTTCCCGCATCCGAACAAAGACAGCACCCCCCTCGCGTTGCGCGCGAACGTGAAACACAACCACGTGCTGCACGAGCACGTCATTATCGTGTCAATCATTACTGCCCAAGTGCCCCATGTGCCGATCTCCGAGAGGTTTACGTACGACGATCTCGGGTATGCGGATGACGGTATCGAGCACTTGACCATTCGATTCGGCTTCTCCGAAAAGCAGGACATCCCTCGAGCGCTGCGCGGCGCCTGTCGGGCGAAAGTTCTTCCCCTCACTGCCAGCGACTTCAAAAACGCGTCGTACTTCATCTCGCGCGGGGCGATCCGTGCGACCCGCACCAAGGGCATGGTCCCCTGGCGCAGAGGCTTATTCATCGCGCTTGCCCACAACGCCGCGGACCCTGCGGCCCGGTTTGGGTTGCCGACGTCGCGCACGGTCACGATGGGTAGCGACGTCGAGATCTGAGTTGCTCACGACCGCGGCTGTGTGCAGTTAAGTAGACGTGGGCTTATCGCGTCCAGAGGTATGGCATCGTGGTCGACACGGCGAGAAAACCTTACCTGACCCGAACCTTTGCGAAAGAACTGCGGTATTAGCTTTGAATTTATGAGTTTGGGTCCACAATCCGCCGATTGGCTTGACGCTGCACGGCTGCTCCGCAGGACCGGATTCGGTACTACGGGTGCTGCCGTTGACGCCGCCGTTCAGATGGGTCGGCCCGCCTATCTCAAGCAGGCATTAGCCGCCGATCCCACTCACGATCCAGGCGCCATCGCCACTCCCGCTCCCACGCTGCAACAGGCACCTAAGTTGCCCAGGGGTACTACCCCCGCCGAGCGAAAGGCGGCGGATATGAACCCGGCGGAGGCTCGAGACCTTATAGCGTGGTGGATCCGGCGGATGGTCACCGTAGAACAGCCGCTCGGCGAAAAACTGACATTCTGCTGGCACAATCACTTCGCCACCTCGATGGCTACCGTTCGAGCGTTCTTCATGCTGGCGCAGAATCAGAAAATTCGCGCTCTGGCCCGCGGTAGCTTTCACGACCTAGCGCAGATGATCTTGACCGACGCAGCGATGCTGTACTGGCTCGACGGTGAAGCGAACGTGGTGGGAGGCCCAAACGAGAACCTTGGCAGAGAGTTCATGGAACTCTTCATTCTGGGTCACGGTGACGGATATACCGAGACGGATGTTCGCGAGGGCTCCCGCGCGCTCACCGGGTGGGTAATCGACGCAGACGGATCCACGCGATTGGTCCCGAAGCGTCATGACTATGGACTCAAAACATTCCTTGGTGCGACCAGTGATCTTGACGATGCCGGCTACTGCCACGCACTGCTAGCTCGCTCAGCTTCCGCCCCATACGTGGCGAATCGTCTGTACGGGCAGTTGGCAGCTGATTCGCCACCGAGCGCCGCAACCACGTCTCGAATGGCTGCGGTCTTTAGGCCTGATTGGGATATTTCCGCGATGCTCACAGCCATGTTGTTGTCTGACGACTTCGTGTCTGCACGAAATCAGATCGTCGTAGGCCCCGTGGACTGGCTGATCGGAGCAGCGCGCGCACTTAAGGTCAATGTCACGGATGACAAAATCACGGGATATCTGGCAAACGTGCTCAGGAGCCTGGGGCAACTCCCGTTCTATCCGCCCGATGTCGGCGGCTGGCCCGCCGGGAGCGCGTGGCTATCTACCGCGGCCGCCGACGTCCGAATGCGCGCATCGTTGTACCTCGCGCAACACGCAGATCTTGGCGTCGTGACTTCCGCGGCCCGCTCCACT
>JBDTAD010000014.1:0-8503 GCA_039924815.1 Lacisediminihabitans sp. | reverse complement strand
CATCAACTTGCCCGGCGTTGCTGTCAACGTTCCCGCACTTTCTGAAAAGGATGAAGCCGACCTTCGCTGGGGTTTGCGCCTGGGCGCCGACATCATTGCGCTCTCCTTTGTGCGCAATGCGGATGATGTGACCCGCGTCCACGAGATCATGGCCGAGGAGGGCCGCAAGGTTCCCGTCGTTGCCAAGATCGAGAAACCACAGGCTGTTGATCACCTCGAGGCGATCATCGACGCGTTCGACGCAATCATGGTTGCGCGCGGTGATCTCGGAGTTGAGCTTCCACTCGAAGCGGTCCCGATCGTGCAGAAGCGTGCCGTAGAACTAGCCAGGCGCATGGCTAAGCCCGTTATCGTGGCAACGCAAATGCTCGAGTCGATGATTTCAAGTCCCGTACCAACCAGGGCTGAGACCTCGGACGTAGCCAACGCTGTCCTCGACGGCGCCGACGCAGTCATGCTCAGTGGCGAAACTAGCGTGGGCGAGTATCCGATCATCACGGTCCAGACTATGGCGAAGATCATCGAGTCGACCGAAGATCACGGGCTCGAACGGATTGCTGCGCTCGGCACCAAGCCGCGTACACAGGGCGGCGCTCTCACCCTCGCCGCGGCCGAAGTCGCTGACTTTGTCGATGCGAAGTTCGTCTGTGTCTTCACGGAATCCGGTGACTCCGCGCGCCGTATGTCTCGGCTGCGGGTGAAGATCCCGATGCTGGCATTCACTCCCGAGCAGGCGATCCGTCGTCGGATGTCTCTCACCTGGGGCGTCGAATCCTTCCTGGTGGAGCGTGTCACGCACACCGACGCAATGTATCACCAGGTGGACGACATCCTGTTGGGTAGAGGTCTGGCCGAGGTCGGCGATAAAGTCGTCGTCATCTCCGGATCCCCTCCCGGAATCTCCGGTTCAACGAACGACCTGCGGGTTCACCGCGTCGGAGACGCAGCCAATGCTGTCGCGCCCGTGTGGCAGACCGAGTAGTCATCGAATGAACGCAGTGCAGGCCCGCCCCGAAATATTCGGAGTGGGCCTTCACTGATTGCGGCCTAATTTTACTCAGGACAGTACGTCGCGCAGAAGTTCCTCGTTGACATCGCGGCGAACGCGGGACACCACGTAACCCACGACGAGAAGCGCGAATGGCAGGAGTATGAGCACCCAGCCGATAGGACTGAGGCCCCACGACGTGACGGTGGGGTCAACACCCGGTGCCACCGTTCCTGCAAGGAGGCCGAACCGCGACATCAGCAGGTACTCACCGAGCACCAGTCCGACGATTGCGAGCACCGGAGCGATCATGGTCTGGAAGATGTTTTCGCTTCCCTTGTTCTTGCGGAAGTAGGCAATCACGGCGATGCAGACCAGAATTTCGATCAGAACTATCGCGACCACGGCCAGACCGCTAAACCAGTAGAACAGATTCAGTACCGGGTCAAGCTGGAAGATCGCGAAGATTACGATGACGAGCCCACTGATGGCCGAGGTAGCCATTGACGCATTGCTCGGCGCCCCTCTGCGGTTGACAGTGCCCAATCGTGCCGGCAGCACACCGCCGCGTCCCATGGCAAACAAGTAACGACTGGCAGCGTTCTGGAAAGCCAGTAGCCCAGCGAAGAGGCTCGACAGCACCAGGATGCTCATGACTGTTGCCATCCACGGCCCGACATACTGCGTGGCGAGTGAGAACAGGACCGCTGCCGGATCGGCAAGCGCCTCCTTGCCAACGGTGGACAGCTTCGCCGTCGTTTCCACGACGTGCGACGCTCCCATTCCGGTGACCATGGCGAACGCGGTGAGCGCGAAGAGCACTGTGATCACACCGACAGCGAGATACGTTGCACGCGGGACGACCTTCTTCGGGTCCTTCGATTCTTCGCCGTAGATCGCCGTCGCCTCGAAGCCAATGAATGACGCGAAGGCGAAGGCAAAGGCAATACCCGCTGACCCGGCTAGACCACCCGCGATGATTGCACTCGGGTTGAAAGACGCCCAGAAATTGATACCCTCCGGGCCGCCGTTGATGAGGATGACGATGGCCGTGACGACCAGCGCGGTGAGTTCACAGAGCATCAGAACGCCGAGAACTTTTGCCCCGACATCCACGCGCAACAGCGAAAGCACAGTGACCGCGATCCAGGCCAGCAGTGTCCACGCCCACCACGGCATGATGCCGAGCTGGCCAGAGATCACCCCACCGAAGAATCCGAAAATGGCGAGTTGTACCGCGACGTAGGCGAGGATCGAGATGAAAGCGGATGCGATGCCGGAATGCCGGCCGAGCCCGCGCCCAATGTACGCAAAGAATGCACCGGCGTTGGTGACTCGCTGGCTCATAGCGGCGTAACCGACGCTGAACAATAGGAGAGTGATCCCGACAGCAAGGTAGGCGCCCGGTGCAGCTGCGCCGTTGCCGAGCACGATGGCCACAGGAACAGCGCCGGTCATTCCGACCAACGGTGCTGCCGCAGCGACAACAAAGAACACGATCCCGATCGTGCCAAGGCGGCCCTTCTGTAGGGATGTTCTCGACTCGTCAGTGGTTTTTTCAGCAAGCGCCATGGGGAGACTCCTCGTTGAGTTCATGGTCGACAGATCGTCCGTATCCGAACGAGTTAGACATACACTGCCGAAGACCGAGTGCATTCGTCAAGAGAAAAGTTGATATTGCTCGTGAATTCATTTGGATGCAAACCACTTGGCAATCTGGACTACACTCTGGCCCTATGACTGCATCGGACGTGACCGCACTGAATGGATTCCTTCCGCCGCTGACGCCGAGCGGTGCGAGTGCACTCGTGCCTCGGCCGCCGTGGTACTACTCGGGCACGCTCCTCACTGTCGAGTATCGAACCGATCCGGCAAACATCCGCGCAATCCTTCCACCGGATATCGAACTAGCGCCGGAAGACCCTGGCGCCGTCGCACTCATCTGGGCCGATTGGCAATCCTGCAGTGAGGGCGGCCTTGAACTGCTCGACCCCGTTCGCTCGCAATACCTCGAAGCGTTCGCTGTCGTGCGGTGCTCGTTTGAGGGGATTGTTTACAGCCGGTGCGTGGCAATTTGGGTCACCAAGGACTTTGCTGTCGGACGCGGCTGGTATCAGGGCTACCCGAAGAAGATGGGGTCAATTCACGTCACTCGCATCTTCAACCGCGGCAAAGCAACCCCAAGGCTCGAGCCCGGCGCGCAGTTGGGAGCGACTTTGGCAGCATCCGATCACAGGCTCGCTTCTGCCATTGTCACCCTGCGCGAACCGTCCGAAGGAAACGGCTTCGTTAACGGTCACAGGATGCTGCACAGCCGGTTTATGCCCTCCATTGGCAAAGAACAGGGCTTGTCCTTCGACCAGTTGGTAGCGATGGGGGGAGTGGATCTCGACCTCGGGCCGGCGTGGCGCGGCGACGCAGAGCTCTCACTCGCAGACTCGCAATGGGACGAGCTGCACTCGATCCTGCCCGTGCACGAGATCATCGGTGGCTACTACCGCGAGGTGGGCACCACCTTTGATGGCGGCGAGTTGCTACTCGACCGCTCGCGCGCGATCTAACCCAACTCCTAGTAGTCCTCGAGGTACTCGTCGAGTTCCCATTCGGTGACGTCGCGCGTGCTCGCGTCATTCACTTCGGCTTCGTATCGCTGCACTTCGTCGCGTTTGAGCACGGTGAACACGTCGATAAGTTGAGCACCGAGCGACTCGCGCAGGGGAGCGTTCGCGTCCAGCGCATCGAGCGCCGTCGTGAGTGACGTCGGTAGTACCTCGGCCGCCTCGTTCTGGTATGCCCAGCCATCTGCGCTCTCTGGCAGTGGAAGTTCACGCACTAGTCCGTCAAGACCGGCCGCAAGAATGGCCGCAATGATCAGGTACGGGTTCGCCGCACCATCGCCGACACGGATCTCTAGGCGAGTTCCGGATCCACGCTCGGGAGGAACGCGCAGCATCGTGCTTCGATTGTCGTAGCCCCAGTTTGCCCGGTACGGCGCAAGGGTATCGGGGCCCAGACGCTTGTAGGCGTTGATCGTGGGATTCGTGAGCGCGACCAGCCCAGCCGCGTTTTCGATGATTCCCGCGATCAGGTGATGTGACGTCGCTGAAAGCTCGCCATCGTCAGTGTGCATTAGGTTCTTGCCCGCCGCGTCAACGACAGAGAAGTGCAGGTGAAAACCGCTACCCCCCTCATCGTTCCATGGCCGTCCGAGGAAGGTCGCGAGCTTGCCACGACGCCCGACGATGTCCTTGACCGCGGTCTTGAACAGAAATGTTCTGTCCGCCGCCTGCAGTGCCTCACTATGCCACAGGTTAATTTCGTACTGCGACGGGCTGAACTCGTGGTTGCCGGCGAAGACGCCGATGTCCATCTGATCCAGCATGCGAAGGAGGTGCAAAAAGGTTCCGTCTGGGTCAACCCAGGCACCGGTGGTATAAACCCGTCCGGTGCGCATGAGGGCGCGCTGCCAGCCGTTTTCGCCTCGCTCGGCAATGTAAAACTCGAGTTCCGGTCCGACGATCGGAGTCAGTCCCAGCGCCGCGTAGCGAGCTATGACGTTCTTCAGAACCATGCGGGGGGCGACCTGACTCTCGGAACCATCCGGATTGTGCGCATCCGCGACGATCAAAGCCACGCCTGGTTCCCACGGCATCATCGTGAGCGTCGATGGATCAACGGTGGCCACCAAATCCGGCAGCCCGTTCGACATGATGTTGTCTCCATCGAGCACGCCGCCCCTGGTCGTGGTAATCCACACGCCCTGGCAGAAGGTGGCGCCCTTGGCAACGGAGTGAGAGAACTGGCTGACCAGAAGGTCCTTCGACCGGGTGATGCCCAGTACGTCGGGAAAGATTAACCGTAGAACGTCGATACCCTTGGCTTCCAACTGCGCTTGTAGGGCAGCTACATCGATGCTCATGTGTAAATTCAGCTCCTTTGCTGACAGATCGTTTGGGTATAAACGAATAGTGAGATACTAAGCCACGTCACCGGAAATGCATGATCGCGAATGACGATCGGCCGAGAGCAAGGCGAATTCATGAGAGCTCTGTTCGTTATGCACGACCACGTGAGCCCCACCGGCTTTGTCTCTGACCACCTGCGACGACGCGGGTTTGAAGTTGACGAGGTGTTGGTGGTCGATGCTGACAACTTTCACACGCCCAACGTTCCGTTCGAGTTTCCTGACGCCGAAGAATACGACCTCATCGTCCCGATGGGAGCGCCGTGGGGAGCGTGGGACGATGCCCGTATCGGCCTCTGGCTTCTGCCGGAGATCGAGTGGGTGAGGGATGCTGTAGCCAAGGACATCCCCGTCCTCGGCATTTGCTTCGGTGGTCAACTCCTCGCCCGTGCTCTCGGCGGCTCTGTCGCCCGCGCCCCGAAAGCAGAGATCGGCTGGATCGCGATACACAGCGACGACGCCTCGCTCGTTCCACCCGGGCCCTGGTTTCAGTTTCACTACGACAGCTGGACCGTGCCACGGGGAGCGCGCGAGCTCGCCCGCAACTCGGTTGCATCGCAGGCCTTTAGCTATGGTCGGAGCCTCGCTGTGCAGTTTCACCCTGAACTGACGACGAACACCCTCGAGGGATGGCTCGACGAGGGTGGGCGTCAGCAGGTCACGAATGACGGCCAGAACTCGGATGCGCTTCTCGCGCACACTCGAGCGGAAGAGAGCGCCGCTGAGCAGCGCACCATCGTGCTGCTGGACGCCTTCCTTGACCGAATCGCTCTGCTGAAGCCTGAAGGCTGACAATTCGTGAGCTGTGGATTCCGCCCTAGTGTGCCAGCTCAACCCTCACCGGAAAACGCTTAATTCCGTTGACGAAGTTGCTTCGCAGGAGGTCCAGTGCACCAACCTGCTCCACGCTAGTGATGCGCGGGAGCAGCGTCTCGAACATGATGCGGATCTCCAGCCGCACGAGCGCATTGCCCATGCACATGTGCGGTCCACCACGACCGAAGGCCATGTGCTCGTTGGGATTGCGCGTGACGTCCATGCGATACGGATCTTCGAAGACTTCCGGATCACGGTTTCCCGCGGCGAACCAGGTCACAACCTTGTCGCCCTCCCTGATGGCCTGACCGTTGATCTCAGTGTCCTTCGTCGCCGTTCGACGGAAGTGGTACACGGGGCTGGCCAGCCGCAGCATTTCTTCCACGGCCCACGGAATAAGTTCGGGACGCTCTTGGAGCAAGGTGAGCTGGTCGGGATTCTGCATGAGGTAGTTCATGGAGTGGGTGATCGTGTGGCGCGTGGTCTCATTTCCCGCGACGACCAGCAGCAGGAAGTAGCTGTTGAAATCACGCTCGGACAACGGAACACCATCCATGGGCGTCTGGTTGACGAGCCGCGAGACGAGATCGGTTCCGTCTTTTCCTAGGCGTTGCCGCTCAAGGTCGTGCCCATACTCGAATACTTCCAAAGCAGCGGGGGAGCGGAAAGGGAGGAGTCGGTACTTCTCGCTCTCCGCAGAACTCGCGAGCACATCCGTATGCTCTGGGTCGCTGTTGCCGATCATCCGGTTGCCCCAGTCGATCAGTTTGTAGATGTCTGCGTCGGGAACATCCAACATTCGTGCGAGCACGCGAATGGGAAAGTCCGCGGCGACCTCGGCGACGAAGTCGAACTCCTTCTTGGCAAACGCGGCGTCTAGCGTGCTCGCGGTTAGCCCGCGCAAAAACGTCTCGTATCCGGCAACAGTCTTGGGCGTGAATTCACCTTGCATCAGACGGCGAAGGGCGCGATGGCGCACCCCATCCGTCTCCATCATGGACTTGCGTGCTTCGAGCTGCCCAGCGTCAAGTTCCTCAAGGGCCACCCCGCCGCGTTCACTGGAAAAGGTCTCGGTGTCTCGAAGCACACCGACGATATCGTGATAGCGAGTAAGTGACCAGAAGCCCTTGTTGGGCAAGTCTTCTTCGTCCCAGTGCACCGGGCTATTTGCTCGCAGTTCGTCGAAAACTTCCCACGGCTGTTCGGTCTCGAAAAGATCCAAGTCTGCCAGGGTCACGTTCGTCATTGAACTCAACTCATCCTCCAGGGATATTGTTTGGGTACGAACAATCTACACCTAGCCATAAATTCCTGCGACATGGTGCGAGCCGAGCGAAGACCGTTTAGCCGTCGTCAACTAGAGTTGCGACCGAAATCGTACCCAAGGAGAACCTATGCCTACGCCCCATACTCTCGCGGAAACTGAGCGCGAGGTTGAAAAACGGCTCGGCAAGCTACCTATTGACTACGCATCTCTTGCGGTCGCGTCCAATCTCTTTCGCGCCGCGAACGCGGTGCGAAACCACTTGGAACGCACTGTGCTCTCGGAACACGACCTGTCTTGGACGGCATTCGTTGTGCTGTGGGTCACGTGGATCTGGGAACCCATTGAGACGAGGCAGATCGCGCTCGAGGGTGGGTTTTCTAAAGCGACTCTGACCGGGGTGCTCTCCACGCTGGAAGGAAGAGGCTGGGTGTCCAGAGAGAAGTCTCAGGTGGACGGACGTCTAGTACTGGTGCGGATGACCGATGCTGGCCGCGCGCTCATGGTCGATCTCTTCCCGGCTTTCAATAAGCAGGAACAGCACGTCGCAGGCCCAGTGCCGGAGGCTAGGCGTCAGGAATTCGCGGAGTTGCTCCGGCTCATCACAGCCAACGTCGAGAAGTAGCTCCTGTGCCGCACTAGGAAGTCTGGTGGGCCAGTCTCGCCTGGTTGACGAACTCCTCGAAGAGCGCTGCCTGCTGAGGATCTTCCACCGCCGTGTCCTCTGGGTGCCACTGCACACCCACCGCCCAACCTGCAGCGTCAATAATCGCGGCCTCCGCCACACCATCTTGTGACCGCGCGACCACGTCGATGCCCTGACCGATGCGATCGAGACCCTGGTGGTGATAGCAGGATGCGCGAAGCGTCGATTCGGTGAATCCGAAGCGCTCCACATGTCGCTCGATGGTCACCTCGTGCACGAGGTTTCGATGCACCGTCGGAAGATCCTGCACGAGCGTGCCGCCGCGCGCCACGTTCACCACGTGAAGCCCGCGGCAAATCGCCAGCACGGCCATGCCGCTTTCGAGCGCGTATTCCGCCGACTCGATATCAGTTGCGTCCTGCAGCGCATCGACGTCGTAGACGCTCTCCGCGCGGGCGTCTCGGGTGTATCTCGCCGGGTCCAGATCGCCGCCTCCAGGGAGCAGCATTCCATCAAAACCACCGAGGCGTTCGCCCCAGTTCACGTTTTTCACCGGGAGCAGCGTAAATGGATCGCCGCCAGCGTTCCACACCGACTCAAGTAGTGCCCGCGCGTTGACGACGGCGAGTGAGCGCAGAGCAGATGTGCTCTCCGCGAACCTTCCAATTACGGCGATGCGTGGACGGTAAACGCGGTTCATCTTTACTCCGGGGATCGACGGTGAGGAACTGCACATCGGGTTGGCCGTGAATCTCCGCGAGGGAGTTGTAGAGGCCCTAGCTATCGGTTAGGGTAACTCATTAGCATCCGAATGACTTAAAGGCG
>JBDTAD010000013.1:0-2470 GCA_039924815.1 Lacisediminihabitans sp. | reverse complement strand
CCGCGCGGTAGCGAAGAAGACACCGCGCTTTCTCCCCTGGTACATGCGCTTCGCCATCCGGCTGGGCGGCGCCTTCGGCCCGATCCTGCCCGGCATTGTTGTGCCGATTTCACGCAGGGTTTTGCGTCGGATGGTGGGGCACCTCATCGTGGACGCCACGCCAGCAAGCCTCGGCCCGGCCATCGCGAAGTTGCGCACGGGCGGTGCGCGCCTCAACCTCAACCTGCTCGGCGAGGCTGTGCTCGGCGAGGGCGAAGCCGCCCGCAGGCTTGAGGGCACGACGGCGCTCCTCGCGCGCAACGACGTTGACTACGTTTCGATCAAGGTGTCGTCGGTCGTCAGCCAACTCTCCATGTGGGCGTTCGACGAAGCCATCGATGAGATCGTGCACCGGCTGACCCCACTGTTCGAACTCGCGGCATCCGCTCCAACACCCAAGTTCATCAACCTCGATATGGAGGAGTACAAGGACCTCGACCTGACTATCGCTGTCTTCCAGCGCATTCTCGATCAGCCGCAGCTCCTGACGCTCGAGGCAGGCATCGTGCTGCAGGCGTACCTTCCGGATGCCCTCGGCGCCATGAGCAACCTGAACGAGTGGGCATCCACCCGGCTCGCCAAGGGTGGCGCACCGATCAAGGTGCGCCTGGTGAAGGGCGCCAACCTTGCCATGGAGACCGTCGATGCAGCCGTGCACGGCTGGCCGCTGGCCACCTGGTCGTCCAAGCGTGAGACCGACACGAACTACCTGCGCGTGCTCGACTACGCGCTCACGCCCGAGCGCGCGAAAGCCGTGAAAATCGGCGTCGCAGGGCACAACCTGTTCGACGTTGCCTTTGCGTGGCTGCTCGCCTCAGAGCGTGGCGTCACGGATCGCGTCGAATTCGAGATGCTGCTTGGCATGGCGACCGGGCAGGCGGATGCCGTCAAGCGCGAGGTGGGCGGCCTGCTGCTCTACACACCCGTGGTTCGCCCGAGCGAATTCGACGTCGCAATTGCGTACCTCATCCGTCGTCTGGAAGAGAACGCGAGCCAGGACAACTTCATGTCTGCCGTGTTCGAACTCGACAGCGACCAGGCCCTATTCGAGCGCGAGCGCGAGCGGTTTATCGCCTCGGTACACGGGCTCGCCGAAGGCGCACCCACGCCGAACCGGACGCAGGACCGCACAGCGACACCGTCTGCGATCGACGCTCACGGCTTCCACAACGAGCCAGACACCGACCCGGCTATCGCGGCGAACCGCGCCTGGGGTCGCGCCATCCTGTCGCGCGCGAAGGCGTCCCAGTTGGGCGTCGACGCGATCGAGAAAGCAACGATCTCGGATGCCGAAACGCTCGAGCGCACGATTAAGTCGGCAGCGAAGGCTGGCGCGGCCTGGGGCGCTCTGCCCGCAAGCGAGCGCGCCCTGATCCTGCACCGCGCGGGGCAGGAACTCGCGACCAGCCGCGGCGACCTGATTGAAGTGATGGCCAGCGAGGCGGGCAAGACCATTGCAGAGGGCGACCCTGAGGTGAGTGAGGCGACGGACTTCGCCCACTACTACGCGGAGCAGGCTCTGCTCCTGGAGCAGGTCGACGGCGCAACTTTCACGCCGTTCGCCCTCACCGTGGTCACCCCGCCGTGGAACTTTCCGGTCGCCATTCCGGCCGGATCAGTGTTGGCGGCGCTTGCAGCTGGCAGCGCCGTCATCATCAAGCCGGCCTCGCTCTCCCAACGCTCCGGCGCCGTCATGGTTGAGGCCCTGTGGCGCGCGGGCGTGCCGAAGGATGTGTTGACTCTGGTGCAGCTCGGCGATCGCGACCTGGGTAAGCAGCTGGTCTCGCATCCGCTGGTCGACCAGGTGATTCTCACCGGCGGCTACGAGACCGCCGAAATGTTCCGGTCGTGGCGGCCCGACCTTCGCCTGCACGCGGAGACGAGCGGCAAGAACACGATCATCGTCACGCCTAGCGCGGACTTCGACCTCGCCGCCGCGGATGTCATGAAGTCAGCTT
Source organism: Lacisediminihabitans sp. (assembly GCA_039924815.1). Classification (GTDB taxonomy): domain Bacteria; phylum Actinomycetota; class Actinomycetes; order Actinomycetales; family Microbacteriaceae; genus Parafrigoribacterium_A. Next base: position 473 of record JBDTAD010000013.1, on the reverse strand, counting down.
TTGGCCATGCAGGACAGAAGTGTTCAGCGGCGAGCCTCGTAATCCTGGTCGGTTCTGTCGCAGAGTCCCAGCGTTTTCTCGGGCAGCTTGTCGACTCGGCGACCTCGCTCAAGGTGGGCTATCCGCAGGAAGCCATCACCCAGATGGGCCCGATCATTGAGCCCGCGAACGGCAAGCTGCTGCGCGCGCTGACGACGCTCAACGACGGCGAGAAGTGGCTGGTTGAGCCGCGAAAACTAGACGACAGTGGCCAGCTCTGGTCCCCCGGTATCCGCACCAACGTCCAGCCAGGCTCGGAGTTCCACCTGACCGAGTACTTTGGCCCGGTACTCGGGGTCATGCACGCGAAGACCCTCGCCGAGGCCATCGATTTCCAGCGCGCCATCGACTACGGCATCACCTCCGGGCTGCACTCGCTCGATCCCGCGGAGCTCGCTCAGTGGCTTGAGGGTGTCGAAGCGGGAAATCTTTAC
>JBDTAD010000012.1:0-12509 GCA_039924815.1 Lacisediminihabitans sp. | reverse complement strand
GGCACCCACTCTGGAGCGAGAAGTGCGCCCTCGCTTGGCAGCAGTTCTGTCTCCAACACCGACGGTGCCTCGCCGTTGATGCTGGCGATGATCACCGTCCAGTGCCAGCCCGGATACCCCGAGAGATTCGTTTCGAAGTACACCGAGATGACGCCTTCGCTCTCGCTGATCGAGCCTGCGTTCGCGCCGACGGTGTCTGCGGTCGTGATTTCGAGCAAAGCGGCGCGACCGAGGTCGAAGTCGGCGGACGTCGCAACATCCGTCGCTATCGTGTTAGCCGAGGCAGTGCTGTCGGACTCGGTGCTGTCGGACTCAGTACCCGTAGAGTCAGGCATCCAACTCTTCCGCGACCTTGCGCAGCATTGCCGCAACGGTTCTGCTGTGGCTACCCTCTGGGTAGCGTCCGCGCTTGAGGTTTGAGCCAACGCCGTCGAGCAGCTTGACCAGGTCCTCAATGATGACGGCCATGTCGTCCGCCGGCTTGCGGCTCATCTTGACCAGGCTCGGCGGTGCCTCGAGGAGGCGCACCGACAGTGCTTGCGCACCGCGCTTGCCATCGGCGATGCCGAACTCGAGCTTGGTGCCGGCTTTCACCGAGGTGACTCCGGATGGCAGCGCCGAGGCGTGCAGGAAGACCTCCTGGCCATCATCAGAACTGATGAAGCCGAAGCCCTTCTCATCGTCGTAAAATTTGACCTTGCCGGTGGGCATGGCACGTTCCTCTCGGTTGCTTGTACAGCGCGCGGGTCTAAACAATAAGGATACGGCCACCGCATGCCCGTATCCTTGTGACTGTGGCAAATGAAACCCCAGCAACTATCCATCGTAACGAACGCGTCCTCGCTTATATGATCGTGGGCATCGTGGGGGTGTCGATTGTGGCCTTCTTTGCCATGATCATCGGTACTTTCGCCGGGATGACGGCACCAGATTTCGCTCAGGGCGTCTGGCCTACCGTCGCGTACGCGCCCCTCGTGGGCTTGCCGATCGGTTTTATCCTGATCTTCGTCCTCCTCATTCTCGGAATTCGGCGTCGCGGTCGTGAGGCCGCGAATGCGAATACCAAGAAATAGCCCGTCCGACCACGCGCCCTGGTTGGCAGCATGAGCAACGTTCTCGCGATGGCGAGCAGGCTGCGCACGATGATCGATCGCGAGCTCGCCGATGCGGCGCGCGAGCGTGAGATTTCGGCCACCGGCATCAAAGACTTCTTCGATCTGGCCGAGGCTTTTCTCGCAGACGGTTCGGTACAGCAGATGTTGACCCGGCTCGAACGGGAGACCCTCGCAGTGCTCGCCGCCACGGGACTGCTCATGAGCGAGGGCCCGGCCCCGAGCGCAGCGGATGTCGCTGGCAAGCTGCGCACGCTGGGCGCAGCTCACGCGAACGAGGACTCCGTCATCGCGCGGGCCACCGAGGCCGCGGCGCTACTCCTCGCCGACGTGTCATCCGACACCATCTCGGTCTACGACAGCGTGCGAGAGAAACTTGAGGCCTGGCCGTCTCTCGGACTTCCGAGCGCTGCCGAGCTGGCATCCGCCGCACAACCAACGAGCCTCGGCTCGGTGCCCGACATCGATCGCCGCTTCGTCGACCGCCTCGCCGCCGATCGCGCCTTCGGCACCACCACCGCGATCACCGAACTTTTGACCCAACTCGAACACGAGCCAGCCCGCGAACTCTCCCGCGGCGGCATGGCGCTGCCAGATACCAAGCGTCTTGCCAGCGCCATGTCGCTGGAATTGGGCGATGTCGCCATGCACCTTGCCGTCGCCGATCGCGCCGCGCTCGTTGTGCTCGATGGCCACAACTGGATGGTGACCGAGGCGGGAAGCTCGTGGCTGCTCGAGGCGTCAAGCACGCGGTGGGCGCGCCTCACCGCAGCTTGGCTCGACGCACTGCCCGGCGACATCCGCCACCTGCTCAGGGAACGCACTCGATCCCTCTGGGGCACCGGACTTCGCGGCTACATCGACTGGCTCTACCCCGCCGGCGGCGACTGGATGGACGAGCGCGTCACCGCAAACACCCTGCACGCAGAACTTCTGGGCATCACCGCGAACAACGCGCCGAGCCATCCCGGCTCACTCCTGCTAGCGGGTAAAACGGATGCCGCCGAGGCAGCGATGGCGGCCCTCCTGCCGCCCGAAGTGGAGCAGGTGTACCTGCAGCACGACCTGTCCGTGGTGGCTCCCGGACCGCTGACCCCGCGAGTGGATGCCCGGCTACGCTCGCTCGCGGATGTCGAGAGTCGCGCCCTCGCGTCCAGCTATCGCATCTCCGCGTCGAGCCTCAACCGGGCCATGGCGACGGGAGAAACCGCCGAGTCTCTGCTCGCCTTCCTCAGCAGCATCTCTCTCACGGGCATCCCCCAACCTCTCGACTACCTCCTCACCGAGACGGCAGGGCGATACGGTCTCGTGCGCGCTGGAGAATTATCCGACCCTCAGTCAGGTGCCCGCAGCTACTTGAAGTCCGAGGATGCCGCCCTGCTCGCCGCAATCGCCGTCGACCAGAACCTGTCGTCGCTCGGCCTCGTGCGGGTCGCAAGCACGCGCATCCTCAGCCGAGTCGATTTCGACGTGCTGTTCTGGGCAGTGAGCGAGGCACGGTACCCGGTCGCTGCGGAGGACGCCGACGGTTCGATCATTTCGCTTCGCCGCAAACACTCCAACCACAGCGGTGACACGGTTGCGGTGGATCCGATCTACTCACTCATCGAGCGCCTGCGCCTAGCTGGAGAGCCGGACGAAGACGAGAACGATCAGGCGTGGCTCGTGCGACAACTGGAGGTCGCCATCCGAGCACGCGCGGCGCTCACGGTGACGATCACGATGCCGAATGGCAGCAGCATCGACTACCAGCTCGAACCGACGAGCCTCAGCGGGGGCCGCCTTCGCGCCCGGGATCGCAAGTCCGCCATCGAGCGCACCCTGCCGCTGTCGAGCATCGCCTCGCTCGCGCCCGCCCCCTGAGGTTGGGCGTCCTCAAGCGGCCCCGCAGCGACCGAGCAAGCCGCCCACGAGTAGACTCTTGAGGATGACTTCTGCCGCTGAATCCGTGCTCGACGCACCCGCCGGCGGCCCGCTTATCGTTCAGAGCGACCGCACGGTCCTGCTCGAAGTCGCGCACCCCGCCGCCGAGGATGCCCGCCACGATCTCGCCGTCTTCGCCGAGCTTGAACGCGCGCCAGAGCACATCCACAGCTACCGGATCACGAGGCTCGGACTCTGGAACGCGCGCGCTGCAGGGCACACTGCGGAAGACATGCTCGCCACGCTCGAGAAGTACTCCCGCTTCCCCATCCCGCAGTCCGTCTCCGTTGACATCACCGAAACGGTGGGCCGCTACGGACGTCTCGTGATCGAGCGGGATACCGAGGGAACCCTCGTCTTACGCTCCACCGACACCGCGGTGCTCGCCGAAATCATTCGCGCCAAGAAGATCGCCCCGTTGCTATTCCTGCCGGACGACCAACGCGGCAAGGGACCCGCGATCGACCGCTACACGATCCAGCCGTGGGCTCGCGGGCAGCTCAAACAGGAGCTCGTGAAGCTCGGCTGGCCCGCCGAGGACCTGGCCGGCTACACCCCGGGCACACCGCATCCGATCGCCCTGGTCGAAGAGGACTGGCACTTGCGCGGTTACCAGCACCAGGCGATCGACAACTTCTTCGACGGGGGCTCTGGCGTGGTCGTGCTGCCCTGTGGCGCTGGCAAGACGCTTGTTGGCGCTGGTGCGATGGCGACAGCAAAGACCAACACGCTCGTGCTCGTCACTAACACAGTTTCGGCGAGGCAGTGGCGCAGCGAACTGCTCCGCCGCACAACCCTGACCGAAGACGAGATCGGCGAATACTCCGGCCAGGTCAAAGAGGTCAAGCCGGTCACCATTGCCACCTACCAAATCCTCACGGCAAAGCGCAAAGGCGAATACGCCCACCTTGCGCTCCTCGACGCGATGGATTGGGGCTTGGTCATCTACGACGAAGTGCACCTTTTGCCTGCCCCGGTCTTCAAGCTCACCGCCGAGCTGCAGGCCCGCCGCCGCCTCGGTCTCACGGCAACTCTCGTGCGCGAGGATGGCCGCGAGGGTGACGTGTTCAGCCTGATCGGACCCAAGCGGTTCGATGCCCCATGGAAAGAAATCGAGGCGCAAGGCTTCATCTCCCCCGCATCCTGCTTCGAGGTGCGAGTCGACCTGCCGGAGAACGAGCGACTCGAGTACGCGGCATCCGCCGACGACGAGAGGTATCGCCTCGCAGCGACTGCTCCGGCCAAGCTCAGCGTCGTGAAGGCTCTCGTCGAGAAGCACGAGGGCGAACGCATCCTCGTGATCGGACAGTATCTCGACCAGGTCGACGAACTGGCGGATGCTCTGAATGCCCCCAAGCTCACCGGCTCGACCCCGATCGATGAGCGCGAGCGGCTCTACCAGGAGTTCCGCGAGGGCACCATCACCGTGCTCGTGGTCTCCAAGGTCGCCAACTTCTCGGTGGACCTGCCCGAGGCGACCGTCGCGATCCAGGTGTCGGGATCATTCGGGTCGCGTCAGGAGGAGGCCCAGCGTCTCGGTCGCTTGCTGCGCCCGAAGGAGTCGGGACTGCCGGCCAACTTCTACACCCTCGTCGCCCGCGACACCGTCGACCAGGACTTCGCCCAGAACCGCCAGCGCTTCCTCGCTGAACAGGGTTACAGCTACACGATTCTCGACGCCGACGCTTTAGCCGCGTAGCGGCATCCGCTGGCCAGCCCGCCGCGGCGAATCCCTCTGCCTCCTCGTCCCGTTCGGCCAGACAATGCGGGGTTTCGTTATCGATGCGGGTGTTACAGCGCCAGCGTCGATAACGAAACCCCGCATTGTCTGGCGCAGTAGGGGTGAGGAGGGGAAAACCGAGCAGGTTAGGGGCGAATGTAGCGGAGCAGCAGGGTGCCGTCGTCGCCGAGGAGAGCGTGGGCGAGCTTCATGGTGGTGGGTACTGCGCCGTGTCCGTCCGTGATGCGCCTGGCGACACCGCCCTCGATCTGCGCCGCAAGGGTGAGGCAGAGTTCGTCGATCGCGCGATCCTCGATCATCGCGCCGAGCAGATGCGGACCGCCCTCGCTGTGCATCTGAGGCAGCCCTCGCGCTGCCAGTTCCGACTTCATGATGGCCGTTTCAACGCGGGTGTCGCCGCAGTCGATCACCTCGGCGACTTCTGCGAGCGCCGCACGACGATCAGTGGGCGCCGTGGCGCAGGTGATGACCAGCGGTCGCTGCGGGGCATTGACGAACACCTTGCTGGCCGGATCGAGGTCGAGACGCGCGGAGACGATGGCGAAGGCCGGATGCGGTGCCAGCCCGTGCTGCGTGCGCCACTGAACAGCGGAGGCGCCGAGTAGCGAGCCGCCATAGCCTTCGGCGCGTACGGTGCCTGCGCCGACGACTACGACATCCGCGATCCATCTCAGCGCGTGAAACACCCGCTGATCCGCCGCGGACCCGAGCCCGGCGGAGAGTCCGTCGTGGGTTGCCGCCCCGTCGAGGCTGGCGACGAAGTTGGACCTCAGCCAGGGCGTGCTGCGGTCGGCGACGGTGTAAAACTCCACGAGTTGATCGTCGGTGAGCGCCTGTTCCGCGGGAGCAAGCAAGCGGATCGAAGCAGAGTCAGTCATGGGTGACCTCCGTATTGGCGGCAGAATCGGCCACACCCGCCGCCGGTGTGTTCACCCAAGCATGCCACTGGGATTTGTCACAGCATGCCACTGCGGCTCACTCCGAAATGCCGCCCTGGCTCACTCCCGCATGCCATTCCGGCTCCTCGAGCCCGCGATTGTGCAGCGTCCACGCCGGCTGGCGCCAGCCAAGCATCGCCTCGGTCATGTGCACGGCATCGACGGCGGCGCGTACGTTGTGCATCCGCACAATGCGGGCGCCCTCGAGAATGCAGAACACGGCAGCAGCGAGCGAGCCCTCCATGCGCTGCCCCTGTTCGCGATTCAGAGTTTCACCAACGAAGTCTTTGTTCGACACCGCGGCAAGGGTGGGCAACCCGATCGCAACGATTTCGCGCAGTCGCCGAGTGATCTCCAGCGAGTGGAAGGTGTTCTTGTTGAGATCATGACCCGGGTCGATGATGAGCCGCTCGCGTGGAATTCCGGCACGCTCTGCGCGCGAAACGCGGTCGCGCAAGAAGGTGATCACATCATCCACGACGTCGGCATATTCGGGTCTGGCCGGCTCTGCACGCGGCGGCTGCAGGCTGTGCGTGAGCACGAGAGTCGCCTGAGAGCGAGCGACAACCGATGCCATCTCTGGGTCCCACAGGCCGCTCGTGTCGTTGATCACCCCAGCGCCGGCCGCAATCGAAGCCTCAGCGACGGCAGCGTTAAACGTGTCGACCGAGATCACGACATCCGTCTCAGCAGAGATGGCCGCAACGACCGGAACCACCCTCTCCAACTCCTCATCGAGGGACACGGCGGGGCCCCTCCCGAAAGGGACCCCGCCGATATCCACCCAATCGGCGCCATCGCGGGCGGCGGCCAGAGCGGCGCTCACCGCCTTGTCGAGGGCGAAGGTGGAACCATTGTCGTAGAACGAATCCGGTGTGCGATTGACAACTGCCATCACCGCGACTTCACGGTCGAAATCGAAATTCCGGGCACCAATTCGTCGAATCACGTCAGCATTCCTCCAGGTGTTGGCGGGAGCAGTCAGAGCTCCTCAAGCGGCACGGACTCATCGGCAAGACGCGCTTCATCGATCTTCGCACCAGCGCGGATGATGCGCTGCACCTGATCATTCACGTCCCACACATTCACATTCATTCCGGCGACGACCTTGCCGTCGGCCACCCAGAATGCGATGAACTCCCGACCAGCAACATTGCCTCGGTAGACGACCTTTGCACCGCGCGTCAGCGGTCCGTAGCCGGAGTACTCCATGCCGAGGTCGAACTGGTCTGTGTAGAAGTACGGGATGTCATCGAAACTGACCTCCTGGCCGAGCATTGCACGAGCAACAGCGCGACCCTCATTCTGCGCGTTGGCCCAGTGCTCGCTGCGCAGGCGCTGTCCGATGAGCGGATGGGTCGCATTGGCTACGTCACCCGCCGCGTAGATGTCGGCGTCGCTGGTCTGCAGGGATGCGTCCGTGAGAATTCCGTTGTCGACATCGAGACCGGCGTCTTCCGCCAATTTCACGTTCGGTACGGCGCCGACGCCAACGAGTACGAGGTCAGCTGGCACGATCTCACCATCAGCGAGCGCCACTCCAGTCACACGCCCGTTTTCGCCGACGATCTTGTCGACGATGAGGGATGTGCGCAAAACGACGCCTTTTTCTTTGTGGTAGTCGGCGAACAGGGTTCCAAGCTCATCACCGAGCGCGTTCGCCAGCGGGATTTGGTCGCGCTCGAGGATGGTGACTTCGTTGCCCAAGGTGCGTGCGGTCGCACCGACCTCCATGCCAATCCAACCGGAGCCAATCAGCACGAGCTTCTTGCCTCCCGCTTTCAACTCGGACTGCAGAGCCTCGGAGTCATCGAGAGTGCGAAGGTAATGCACTCCGGCAAGCTCTGCTCCCTCGATCACGAGCAAGCGCGGTGATGATCCGGTGGCAAGCAACAACTTGTCGTAGGAAAGCTTCTTGCCACCAGACAGCGTGACTTCGTGCGCGGCGGAGTCAATGTCCGTCACGCTCGTGCCGGTGAGAACGGTGATGTGATTCTCGGCGTACCACTCGGTGGGGTGCACGTACACGGCATCGAGCCCGTCGGACCCGTTCAGATACCCCTTGGACAGTGGTGGGCGGATGTACGGTTCGTGCTTCTCCGACGCGACCAGCGTCACACTGCCCTCGAAGCCCTGCTTGCGCAGTTCCTCCGCGGCGGATGCTCCCGCGAGGCCACCACCGACGATGACAAAGTTCTGTTCTGTGGACATGCGTGCCTCCCGGCGATAGTTGTGCTGTTTTCAGTCTTACGCGGTATGGGTTGCGGTGGCTAGCCGAGGCCCGGACATAAAGAACCGGTCACGCAGAGCCGCGTCCTCAGCAAGGTCGCCGAGGAAGGTAGACGTGACCGTAGTTGCGCCAGCAGACTGCACGCCGCGAAGCGACATGCACAGGTGCTCGGCCTCGATCACGACGCCCACCGCCCGCGCATCGAGATGCTCCTGCAGATAGTCCGCAACCTGCTTGGTCAGCCGCTCCTGCACCTGCAGGTCACTCGCAAACATCTCCACGACGCGTGCGAGTTTCGAGATGCCGAGGATCCGCTGGCCGGGGATGTACCCGACGTGGGCGACTCCCCTAAACGGCAGTAGGTGATGTTCACAGAGTGAGTGGAAGGGAATGTCCCGAACGAGAACGAGCTCCTCGTAGCCTTCATCGTTCGGGAAAGTCGTCATGGTGAACTCGCGCGGAGTCAGCATCTCGAGCAGGCTTGCCGCAACCCTGCGAGGGGTATCGGCCAGGTGATCGCTGCTGACGTCACGACCGAGCGCGGTCAGGAGGTCTGCAACCGCAAGCTGCGCCTTCGCCAGGTTGACGGTCGGCACCCTCTCGACAATCGTCAGGAGCGGTGCTTCCCGGTCAGCGAGGTGCTGTTCGGGGCTGATGGTGAGGCTCATTTTGCGTGGGCGAGCGCGGCAGGGCTGAAAGTAAGCCTGAACAGAGCGACGGCCGCTACGAACAGTCCAAAGTCACGCAGGGCGACGTCGAAGTATCCGGGCAGCACCAGCAGGTTGATGATGATGCCTGCGAGCCAGATCGCCACGATCAGAGCACCCCAGCGTGGCTTGAAGAGCACCAGAAGGCCGGCAATGATCTCGACGACGCCGACGATGTACATGAATTGCTGCCCGGAGATCGGCACGATGTCCGTGACGATGGGTGCGAGATAGTGCGGCCAGTGGGTGAGCAGGTTAAAGAATTTGTCTAGGCCAAAAGCGATCGGCGCAATCGTGAACACCGTTCGCAGCAGCAGATACGCCTGTCTGGCCGGATCGGCCTTCAGGATGGATGGGCTGTCCTTTGCGACGGATGCGTGGTCCGATGCGACGCTGGATGCGGGGGGAGTCATCGTCATTCCTTTCCAAAAGTTGTGTTACTTGACTTTAGAAGTCAAACGATTCTTTTGTCAAGATTTACTGTTTTAGAGTTACGATGAAATTATGAACGACGCGACAACCAAGCAGCTCTCCGCACTCGCCGCCATCAGCGACCCCGTGCGTCGATCGTTGTTCGACTTCGTTGGCGGCGCTAGCGACGCCGTCAGCAGGGACCAGGCCGCGTCCGCGCTGGACATGCCACGCGCCACGGCAGCTTTCCATTTGGACCGTCTCGTCGATGAGGGCGTTCTTGAGGTCGAGTTCAAGCGGCTCAGTGGTAAGACCGGGCCCGGTTCTGGCCGACCCAGCAAGCTCTACAAACTGGCACAGCAGGATCTCGAGGTCTCGATCCCTCAGCGTCACTATGAGCTCGCTGGCGAGCTTCTCGCCTCGGCCGTGGAAGAAGCCGACAGAAGCGGTGCGCCGGTGCGCACAGTGCTCTCCAGAGTCGCCACCGAGACCGGACGCAAAATTGGTGCGGAAGCTGGGTCACTGCAGGTCGCTCTAGAGAACACCGGGTATGAACCGTGCGACGACAGCAACGGTGGCATGATTCTCACCAACTGCCCGTTCCACCGACTCGCCGCGAGTCACACAGACGTCATCTGCCACGCCAACCTCGGGCTCCTTCAGGGAGTTGCGGATGGCGCACAGGACAGCGAGCACGAGATCATCTTTGACCCGAGCGCGAACCACTGCTGCGTACGGATAGGCCGCGTTGCCAGCTGACTCCGCTGGTCGACTGATGGCTAGGTAGCAACGACCTCCGCGCCGCAGCGCCAGCAGGTGGCAGGCAGGGGCCCATCGACGAGCGCACCGCACTCGTCGCACACGTTTTGCAGCCAGCAGACGGGGTCACCCTGCGAGGTGAACTCGTGATCTCCATCGACCTCCATGTCGAACCTCCCTTGCCGCGCGGGCTCACGAAAGCTGCCGCTGAGCCATCCAAAATCAGTGTGCACCCGAACGCCAGAAGCGGCAAGAACTGCTCTCAGCAAGCATCCAGCTAATACGCAGATACTGACTGCATGAGCGACGGACCCAGGATTCTTATTGTTGATGACGAGCCCAACATCCGCGACCTTCTCACCACAAGTCTGCGCTTCGCAGGCTTCGCGGTGCGCGCGGTAGGAAACGGGGCACAGGCCATTTCGGCCGTGCTCGAGGAGGAGCCGGATCTCATCATTTTGGATGTGATGCTTCCGGACATGAACGGCTTCGGCGTGACCAAGCGGCTGCGGGCATCCGGATACACGGCCCCCATCCTTTTTCTCACTGCCAAGGACGACACCGAAGACAAGATCACCGGCCTGACGGTGGGTGGTGACGACTACGTGACCAAGCCGTTCAGCTTGGATGAGATCGTGGCCCGTATCAAGGCGATCCTGCGTCGCACCATGCAGGATGAAGAGGATGCCATCATCCGCGCTGGTGAGCTCGTGATGGACCAGGACACTCACGAAGTCACCATCGGTGTTGAGCAGATTGAGCTGAGCCCTACCGAGTTTAAACTGCTGCGCTACCTGATGCTGAACCCGAACCGGGTGCTCTCGAAGGCGCAGATTCTCGACCACGTGTGGGAATACGACTTCAACGGGGACGCGGGCATCGTGGAGTCCTACATCTCCTACCTGCGACGCAAGCTGGACCAGTATTCCGAGGAGCCGGTGATCCAGACCAAGCGCGGATTCGGATACATGCTGAAGGCGGCACGGGTCTGACCCCGCCGAGTCGGCTTCAGTACCCCACCAGCTTGACGACATAACCTTAGCCCTGTGCACGAGCGACTGAGCGACTGGTGGGGCGGGGTTTCCCTTCGCACCAAGATCACCGGAGTCACCGTGTTGCTCGTGACTCTGGGGCTTCTTGTTGCGGGCGTGGGCACCATGACGGCACTGCGCAGCTACCTGCTTGCCCAAGTGGACAGCAGCATCAGCTCGGCCGCACGCGACATCACCACCATCACGTCGACGAGCTCGACCACGTGCGAGCAGAACGCCGGGCCAAACAAGTTCTTCTTCGCTGTGCTGGACACAGACGGCAACGTCGAGTGCACGAACCTCAGCGATTCGACGTCAAAGCCCGTGCTGCGTCAGCTCACCATGAGCGCCGTGATGGCTGCCCCGGGCCAGCCGTCAACCGTGTGGGACTCCGCACACGACCGCCAATGGCGCATCATCGCCCTCCCCGGAAACGTGCATCAGTCCGCCGCGATCGTCACAATCGTCGTGGGTGAAAGCCTCGACAGTAGCAACGCGACCATTCAGCAGTTCACCGTGATCTTCCTCGGCTTCGGACTCTCCGTCGTCATTCTCGGCGCAGCCCTCACCAGGCTGCTCGTCACCTCCACCTTCGCACCGTTACGAGAAGTCGAGGCCACCGCCGCCGCGATCGCTGGCGGTGATTTCAGCCAGCGGCTGCCGGGCGCGACGCCCAACACGGAGGTCGGCCGCCTCAATCGCTCACTCAACACCATGCTCGGGCGCATCGATCGAGCCTTCGCCGACCGCGCTCGAACCATCGACCAAATGCGCCGATTCGTCGGCGACGCTAGCCACGAACTCCGCACGCCCCTCGTCTCGGTACGCGGATACGCAGAGCTTTACCGCATGGGAGCCCTGCAGAAGCCGGAGGATGTTGCGCAGGCGATGGAGCGCATCGAGAAAGAGGCCACCCGCATGGGTGAACTGGTCAGCGACCTGCTTGAGCTGGCCAGGCTTGACGAAGCCAAACCACTGCAGCTCGCTCCGGTCGACCTGCTCCCCATTGCTCACGACGCAGCCCTCGATGCGATGGCGTCATCCCCTGACCGGCTGGTCACGGTGGTGACGAGTGTGGAGGAACCGGATGCCGCGGCCGGCGAGCCGGAGACGACATCACCAGCTTCGCGACCCGCACCGGTGCGCTCGTCCACCCCCACAGGACCCATCGCCTTCGCTGGCGCACAGCTGGCCAGGCTTCGGTCACGACGCACTCGCCCCACGTTCGATCAACCAGCGAGCGCCGCAGACATGGCGAGGTTCCAGGTGAGAGACAAAACTGCAGTCGTGCTGAGTGTTCCCGCAATTGTCCTGGCGGAGGAGAACAAAATCCGCCAGGTGGTGACCAACCTCATTGGCAATGCGGTGCGCTTCACGCCGGACGGCAGCCCGCTCGAACTCGGTGTTCGCGTCGACCCGAAGCGTCAGGTCGCCATGCTCGACATCATCGATCACGGCCCCGGCGTCCCACCCCAGATTCGCGAGAAGATCTTCCAACGCTTCTGGCGGGCGGATAGCTCTCGCACGAGAGAGACTGGCGGCAGCGGCCTTGGCCTCGCGATCGTCTCCGGCATCGTCGCGGCGCACAAGGGGCAGGTCACAGTCATCGAGACTCCCGGCGGTGGAGCGACCTTCAGAGTCACCCTTCCTCTCCTCC
>JBDTAD010000011.1:0-5817 GCA_039924815.1 Lacisediminihabitans sp. | reverse complement strand
GAGTTGGTGATCTTCGTTGCAGACGCAAGGTAGTGCTCGTAGGCACTCGTGGACTTTGCTGTGTTGCTCGCCCAGCCATTCGACAGAGTTGCGAGCAGGTCGAGCCTCTGCGGACCCGTGAGTAACGTCGGTGTCTGAAGCACGGAAGAGAAGGTGTTGACCCTGCTCTCCGCAGCCAGAAGCGCGTTCACCTGCGCAATGCGAACGGGGGCCTCTGGTTTGTTTGCGACGGTAGCGCTAATGGGGGGCACGGCCGCGGCGTCTGACAGGGTGGATCCGCCGATCCAGGGCAGAGTGTCGAGGCCTGTAAGGGTGTCGGCAAGACGGTAGTCGCTGGTGGGGTAATTGCGGCCGAGGGTTGCAAGCAGTGTGCTTGCGGCATCCGGTCGTTCCCAGGTGATCACCGCAAGGGAAGCGGAGAGATTGGACATCGCTTGCTGCCAGGCCAGAGTGCTCGGGGCAAGTACAGCCTTGTGGAACAACTGCGAGACGGTGTCATCCGCGACAAGCACGCGATGCCCGCTTATCATCGCCGAGGCACTGGGTGTGTAGTCCAGGTCGCCATAGTTGACATTTGTCGACGACAAAATCGTCGTGTTCAGCCTATTTTTTTGGAAGGTGGCGAGGTCCTTGTCTACAACAGTGTCGTCGTGGGGCCACGCCATACCCGTAATCGTGTAGTTCCAGTCAAGGAGAGTCTGGGATGTAGGAAGCGTGATTTCGGGCGGTGTAGTGGGGGTCGAGGAGGGTTGCACTGGGGTGACTGGTGTCGATGACGGCGACGGTGTGCTCTGCGGGGCCGGGAAGAGCTTCGGATCAATCGTGAAATCGGTCGGTGCGAGCAGCTCTCCGGTGCCACTCTGGCTCAGCGCGGCGAGGTCAGAGTCGGCATAGCTCAGTGCAAATGTCGCGTTATTTGCGCTCTGCAGCCGAGCGAGCCAATCACGGGCTGAGGGTGGAGCAGACGTTCCAAGGAGCTGAATCGAAGCGATAACCATAGGGTCGATTGCCAAAGCGACACGGCGATTGATGGCTTGATCGAGCTCCTTAGTCAGCAGCCCGTTCGGAGCTGTGTAAGCCGCAACATCACTTGCAGAAATTACCCCGGATGTCGTTGGCGGCGTACCGACGGGAGCCACCAGGGACAACTGGGTTGGCTGGAACTGCCCACCCGGATTCCAGACGATGCTGCTGTTGGCAGCGGCAATCTCCGAACTCCCGGCGGTGATTCGCACCTGGAGCGCATGCACCCCCCAGGCAGCAGGGTTGGGATCGAGAGTGAGGGAAGCCGCGGGAACGGTGAGATATAGCGTTCGTGTTTCGCCCGCTGGAATGTACGGGCTCGTGGTCTGGAATACCTCTGTTGTGGCGTGAGGTCCGTCAGCATCCGCGGTCTTACTGAGCCAGTTACGCAGTGCACTGCGGGTGTCCACAGTGGTCGGATCGAGGTACACCGACGCCGTACCTGCCGCGACCGCTGTTGACGAGTTATTCGAGATCGTGCCGCTGATGACGAGGTCTTCAGCCGGGCGAAGTGCGCCGAACGCTGCGGGGGAGACAGCAAGGGTGACGCCCGCTTCGGCGGGTTGTACCTTGGCCTGTGCTGAGGAGTCACCGAGCCCTAGGGCACCCAAGCCCATGGCCAGGGCAAGGATAAATGTCACAAGTCTCATAGGCATAGGCCGACCCGTCGATTTCGCTCGGCCAGCATGATGTGATTCTAGGCCTTGGGTGCTGGACAGACGCTCGGCGGCCCCATCGGTAGTCTTGTCGTCATGGAAAACGTCGCTTCGGCAGTCGAGCGACTCGCCCGTTTGGCAGCAGAACCGCATATCGCTCGACTCTCCCGTGCCTTTGTCACAGCGGGCTTCGAGCTTGCGCTCGTTGGCGGATCGGTGCGTGATGCTTTTCTCGACCGCCCACTGAACGACCTCGACTTCACGACGAACGCCAACCCCGACCAAATCCTGGCCCTCGTGAAGCCGCTCGCCGACGCGCACTGGGATATTGGACGCGCGTTCGGCACGATCGGTGCTCGCATCGACGGCAACACGGTGGAAATCACGACCTATCGCAGCGACGTCTATGACGGCGAAACTCGCAAGCCCGCTGTCAAGTTCGGAGACACTCTCGAGGGTGATCTACTTCGCCGTGACTTCACGGTTAACTCATTGGCGCTGCGCCTCCCAGAGCAGGTACTCGTCGATCCGTCCGGCGGCTTAGAACACCTTCTCGCTGGCATCATCGATACCCCAGGGGCGCCAGAGCAATCCTTCGGCGACGACCCGTTGCGGATGCTGCGCGCTGCGCGGTTTGCCTCCCAACTTGGATTTACTGTCGCAGAGCGCACGGAACACGCGATGCGCCAGCTCGCCGAGCACATCTCGATCATTTCGGTGGAAAGGATCAGTGAAGAACTCGGCAAGCTCCTTAAGACGGATGCGCCGCGGGCGGGACTGCAGCTTCTGGTCGATACGGGGCTGGCCGCGCTTGTGCTTCCTGAACTCCCAGCGCTCATGCTCGAAGTCGACGAGCACCACCACCACAAGGACGTCTACGAGCACAGTCTCATCGTGCTCGAGCAGGCGATTGACCTCGAAAAGGAGAGAAATCCCGACCAGCCGGCGGACCTCATCCTGCGCTGGGCCGCACTGCTGCACGACATCGGCAAGCCCGCGACGAGGCGCATGGAGCCCGGCGGAGTGGTGACCTTCCATCACCACGATGTGGTGGGCGCGAAGTTCGCCACTAAGCGACTTCGCCAACTGCGTTATGACAACGACACTGTGGCATCCGTTGCCCGCCTGATCGAACTGCATCTCAGGTTCTTCGGGTACACGGAAGGAGCCTGGACCGATTCAGCCGTGCGGCGTTACGTACGGGATGCCGGTCCGTTATTGCAGCGGCTACATATCCTGACTCGCGCGGACGTGACCACGCGCAACCGGCGCAAAGCGGACCACCTCGCTTTTGCCTACGACAATCTCGAGGAGCGGGTTGCTGCGCTCTCTGAGGAAGAAGAGCTTGCGGCCATCCGACCCGATCTCGACGGTGAGCAGATCATGGCAATTCTTGGCCTGAAGCCCGGCCGTGAAGTCGGCGAGGCCTATCGCTTCCTGCTGGAACTGCGACTCGAAGATGGCCCGCTCGGAGTGGATGTTGCCACCGAGCGCCTGCGCGCCTGGTGGGAAGGACGCCGCTGACGTTCGTGCGCCGCCGCCCGCTGAGGGGCATCGCTCTCCAGCTCAGACATTGGTAGCTCTGACGGCCGAAAAGCGTGGCCGTCAGAGCTACCAAAACTCGCAAGTCGATCGACACCCCTCAGCGGGCGGCGGGGTACCACGCGGACGCGGCGAGTGTGGGCTGGGATTAGCCGTTGTCGCGGATGTACTGCTCCAGCATTTCGCGGGCCACCGGGTCAGGGAACTGCTCGGGTGGTGACTTCATGAAGTACGCGGATGCGGCGGTGACGGGGCCGCCGAGCCCGGCATCCAGAGCGATCTTCGCCGCACGGATGGCATCGATCACAACACCCGCGGAATTGTGCGAGTCCCAGACTTCGAGCTTGTATTCGAGGCTCGTGGGGGAGTTCCCGAAGCCGTGACCTTCGAGGCGTACAAAGGCGAGCTTGCGGTCGTCGAGCCACGGGATGTGATCGCTCGGTCCAATGTGAACGTTGCGAGGCTCGAGGTGGGCGGCGATGTTGCTCGTCACCGACTGCGTCTTCGAGATCTTCTTGGATTCGAGCCGCGAGCGCTCCAGCATGTTCTTAAAGTCCATGTTGCCGCCGACATTCAGCTGGTAAGTGCGGTCGAGAACGATTCCACGCTCTTCAAAGAGTCTTGCGAGCACGCGGTGAGTGATGGTTGCACCCAACTGGCTCTTGATGTCGTCTCCAACAATGGGAACGCCGGCTTCGGTGAACTTCGCTGCCCACACCGGGTCGCTTGCGACGAAGACGGGGAGGGCGTTGACAAGCGCGACACCCGCGTCGAGCGCAGCTTGAGCGTAGTGCTTGACGGCCTGGTCCGACCCCACGGGAAGATACACGACGAAGACCTCAGCGCCAGAATCCCGCAGCACCTGGGCTACGTCGACAGCGGGTGCGTCTGACTCGGTGATGGTGTCCCGGTAGTACTCTCCAAGGCCATCGAGCGTGGGGCCGCGCTGCACGGTAACGCCGGTGGGGGCGACATCCGAGAACTTCAGAGTTTGGTTTTCGCTGGCCCAGATGGCATCTGCCAGGTCGGTGCCGACCTTGAGTGCGTCGACGTCGAAGGCGGCGACAAACTCGATGTCTCGGATGGCGTACTTGCCAAAGCGGGTGTGCATAAGCCCCGGCACGGGCTGGGATTCGTCGGCGTCACGATAGAAGGTGACGCCCTGGATGAGTGCGCTGGCACAATTGCCGATGCCAGCGACGGCGACCCGAAGGCTCATGAAATATGGCTCCTTGATAGATGTGGTGCGTACCAACTACACTAGGCAGGTTGTCTGCGCGCACTTTTCTATGAGTGCAGAAAGCGGACAGCGATGCCACAACCCTCCTGTCACAGAACGTCTGTGGCCGTTTTAGTCCAAAGGAGGTGGGTTAGTTATGCATCAGTACGAACTAATGGTAATTCTCGATCCAGAGATCGACGAGCGAACCGTTGCTCCCAGCCTAGATAAGTTTCTCAACGTCATCCGTAATGACGGTGGAACTATCGACAAGGTAGACATCTGGGGCAAGCGTCGTCTCGCCTACGAGATCAACAAGAAGACCGAGGGCATTTACGCCGTCGTCTCGATGACCTCGAACGGTGATGCCACCAAGGAGCTCGACCGCCAGCTGAAGCTCAGCGAGGCTGTCATGCGCACCAAGGTGCTTCGCGCAGAAGAGGCCATCGCTCAGGTTGCCGAGGCAGCCAAGCTCTCCGCAGAGAAGGCCGCTCGCAAGGCTGCCAGGCCTGCCGCCGCTCCGGCAGCTGCCCCGGCCGCTGCTGTTGCTGCTGCTAAGGCTGCACCCGCTGCACCCGCTGCGAAGGCCGCTCCTGCTGCACCTGCGACTCCTGCCGCTGAAGCGCCTGCTGCTTCTGAGGCGCCTGCTGCTGAAGCAACGGCTCCCGCTGCACCTGCAGACGACGCAGCAGCGAGCGCCGAGTAGCCATGGCTGGCGAAACCGTAATCACTGTGGTGGGCAACCTCACCAGCGATCCCGAACTGCGCTACACGCAGGGCGGGCTGGCGGTTGCCAACTTCACCATCGCATCCACTCCGCGCAGTTTCGACCGCGCGAGTAACGACTGGAAAGATGGCGAAGCTCTCTTCCTCCGTGCCAGCGTGTGGCGCGAGTTTGCCGAGCACGTCGCTGGGTCCCTCACCAAGGGCTCCCGAGTGATCGCTACCGGCAGGCTCAAGCAGCGCTCGTACGAGACGAAGGAAGGCGAAAAGCGCACCAGCTACGAGATCGAGATTGACGAGATTGGTCCGAGCCTGCGCTACGCAACGGCTCAGGTCACTCGCACCTCGTCCTCTCGTGAGGGTGGCGGCGGAGGAGGAGCCGGAGGAGCAAGTCGCGGCCAAGTCGCGGACGAGCCGTGGGCAGCATCCGCTCCGGCGGACGCTTCTTCGGGAGACGTCTGGAACAACCCCGGCAGCAACTTCAACGACGAGACTCCCTTCTAAGGTCCTCGACACGGTCGCTCAGCGACCCACTCGACAAACAAATTTCAGAAAGTAGGAAACCATGGCTGGAAAGAGCAGCGGCGATCGTCGCAAGCCTCTTCGCAATGCCAAGGGCGGCAAGAACGCCGCTCCGGCAAAGGCGATCCGCGT
>JBDTAD010000010.1:0-4526 GCA_039924815.1 Lacisediminihabitans sp. | reverse complement strand
GCCTGGTGGAGGCTACGAGATGCAGTTCCCCTCCTCGATCCCGTCGGAGTTCTTGAAGGTGATTCGATGAACGGCGCGAACGTTCGTATCCAGTGGCTGAAGATGCGTGATCAGGTCAGTGCCCGAGCGGTTGCCAGCAAGCAGAGCCAGGAGGCAGTACTAGTCATGGCCGCGCAGTACGGTGCGCTGTCGGATGCAGACCGAGAAGTCGTCAACGAATTGCTTGCTGAGCAACTCCTGTCAGCAGAGGAGACGATCCGTTTTGACGCGATCGCACTCGTCTCCCGCTTCGAGATCACCTCTGCCTTGCCAGCCCTCCATCATCTCTCCGACTGGCTTGAGTCTCAGCAATTTCCAGGAGCTCCCTACGAATGGGCGAAAGCGAACCGCGTGATGGGCGAGCTTGCAAAGACATCAGATGGGTAGTAACGCCGTAAACCGCGGGAAATCCGACCATGGCGAATCCGCCATTCGTCGGCTGGTAGCAGGGCTCCTCGCGCCTCAGCAGGCGCTCTTGGCAGCCTCGTGCGCGGAACGCTTGATGCCGTTGTATGAGCGGATCGTCGGTGCAGGGCGGAAACGGTGGCCCCATTTCAGTTCGGACCGCTCTTGACCTCGTCTGGTCCGTTGATGCTCTGGCGCAGCAGGTCGAACAGTCGATTGTGAAGATCGAACGACCAGTTACGGACGAAGATGACGAACACGCACTTGTGGATATTGCGCTAGTCCAGAACACGATAACCTGGGTATTCTATGCACTCAGAGTAAACGTTTCCAACGGCGCGCAGGACGTCGTCTGGGCCGCTCGGTCCAGTGGGAAGCACGTAGTCAGACCTACATCGAGAACTAAAGGAAAAAACCCCGGTCCGACTCGTGCTGCGTGGCATCGCATCCGCGCTAGGTGAAGTTGCGAGCACGTCAGTAGTTGAGATGCGGAGAAGCGCTCGCACGGACGGTGATGCACTGCTGGCAGTATTCAAAGGTGAGTAGGCCGACAGGGCTCATGGCTTAGCGCTTCGCTAGAAGTTTCGCTCCGTCTGGGCGGATGTCTCCGCTCGGTGACACGTGCCGGTACAAGGTTTGCCGTGTGACGCCGAGTTCCTTGCAGAGTTCGCCTACGTTGGTCTCCGTCTTCCCCATTGATGCGGCGGCGAGTCGAAGTTTCGCCGACGTCATCTTGTAGGGTCGTCCGCCGTGGCGACCACGCGCACGGGCGGAGGCCAGTCCGGCCAGGGTGCGTTCGGAGATGAGTTCACGTTCGAACTCGGCCAGGGCTGCGAAGATCCCGAAGACGAGTTTCCCAGAAGATGTTGTGGTGTCGATCGCGGCGCCCTGACAGGTGAGCACCTTCAACCCGATGCCACGCTCGGTGAGGTTATGGACGGTGTTGACGAGGTGGCGAAGGTCTCGGCCAAGGCGGTCGAGTTTCCACACCAGCAGAGTGTCGCCATCACGCAACCCTTTCAGGCAGGCCACCAGCTGTGGTCGGTCGTCTTTCTTCCCCGAGGCGTGATCTTCGTAGAGCAGTTCCGGATCAACGCCAGCGGCAAGCAGGGCGTCTTTCTGCAGATCGGTGCTTTGTGACCCGTCTGCTTTGGAGACGCGCATGTAGCCCACCAGCATGATCTACTCCCATCACTTATACGTTCGATTACGTGACAACTCGTCTCGCCATCTGAGCACATTCAAAATTTGTCACTTTATCCGTTAGTTATTCTACGTTCTGCAAACCTTCCTCCTTTGTCGGATGTGACAAGAATTCCTCCGGTATCCCAAGGTCGACGAATTGGACGCGCATAGCGAGGATCGCCGCAGGACTCGTCTGCCAACAGGTCACCATGTTAAAGAAGCGTTGGGCGGCGATCGGGTCGTGTCTGGCCTCTTCGACAACTTCATCGAACAAGGCGCGAGCTCGTGCCCAGTGTTCGGCGATATTGTCTTTAGCCGGGACGTCGCCGCCATATACGGAGGTAGGGGGCTGCGGGAAGAAAAGGGCCGCATCTGGCCCTCGGCCGGTGATGGTTTTGCTTTCGAGGAGGTGGATGGCCATGGCCGCTGCTTCAAGGGTGCGAAGCTGCACGACGAGTGGGAAGTCTTCGTGCGGGCGCCACACCAGTTGACCCGCCCGAACCGGGTAGCCCGTTTCCTCCCACACGTGCCGAATCAAACGGCTCGCAGCACCGCACTCGGACACGGGTGTGCTCAGTTCGTCGATGATCGTCCGAATCAGGCGAAACCAGACGCCGGCATGCACCCGCCGACGCGGCAGCTCGACCGATCCCGTCGTCATGGCGTGCCAGGTCCTGCGGTCCATGGTCAGGACTGCCTCCGGAGCCGGCCTCGCAGTTAGGGTTGGCGATTGCCATGCCAAGAAGTGGCCGGGAACACCGATGTGCGGTTCGAGGAGGCAGCAATGGAAGGGACAACTGAGCATCAGCGGAAGTGACCACATCAACTGGTATGGGTGGGGCGGTTTCGACTCGGCAACACACTGCGGGCATGCGCGCAGCGCTTGCGTTGACGGAACCCACGCCCGCCAAGAGGGAACCTCCCGGTGACGCCGCCTGCCCGTCGGCAGCAACACGGACAGCTGTCTCGTATAAGTCGAAAATGCGTCAGGGCCTGGCTCGAACTGGTCGAGAAGCCAGGGAGCCCAGCCGCTGATGCTCATCCTTCGAATCTGGTCGACGTTGACTCCGGTTCGCCGTTCCAGCTCGTGAACGAACCCGGCAGGTGGCGACCTGTCGAAGTCCTCCAATCTGCCGGGCGAGTAGCCGAGATCAAATGCGAGATCAGGAACGTCGGCAGCGTAACGGTCAGCGATTCGCCGCAACCACGACGAGAGCGCTTCGCCGGGCAGCGGTGCAGGATGCAGCGGCCAGCGGCCAGCGGATCGAGTCGGTCACAGCAGTTCACGTTCGAATAGCCGGCGGCGTTCAGTGGGGCCGGCGTAATCAGCCATGGTCAGCGTCCGGTGGTTGATCCTCTCCTCTCCACTTTCGACAGCGGCAACTGCTGCGGCGGTCAGAAGGCGCGCGAGTTCTCCAATGGTGCCCTCGCTTCGGGCAAGTAAGTACTGAGCCATGTCCTCGGTATCGATGAAGGACGGTGCATGGAGTGGAAATGAGGCTGCGAAGCTGGCCAACAATGACCGGGTTTCACCGCCCGCATCCCACGTTGGCAAGATGAACGGCTCGAAGCGGTTCTCGAGCTGATCGTCTGACCTCACGGCAAGGTATGCCTCTCGCGTGCCGACACCAACGAGAGGAATACGAAGCTCGTTTCCCAGAAAACGAAGCAGGTTCAGAAACTCACGCCGCGTATCACCTGGACCGGCCAGAACATTGTGGAGCTCGTCGATCACAAGCATTCGCACTCCAACCTCCCGCAGGAGCGACAGCGCCAACCTCTCGACCTCGGCGAGACGCTGCCTTGGCCGAAGCGGTGCACCAAGCGCTGCGAGCATCGCCGTATAGAACCGCAGTGTTGATGGTTCCGATGGCATTTGCATACACAAGACGGGAATACTTTCCCGATCCGCCTCCGTCAGGGGTGGGTGCTGCCGGCGGAATCTCTCCACGATCATCGACTTGCCGTTATTCGTTGGACCGATCAACAGCAGGTTGGGCATGCGCTGCTTGCTCGGCCAATCAAACAGCATTTCCAAACGTTCCACCGCGGCGACGGCCTTCGGATACCCAATCCACCGGTCTGCGCGAATTCGATGCACTCGTTCCGCCGACGGCAGCCGCGCCGCTTCCTGGTACGCCGGGTGCAGGTGCGCCAGGTCGAGCGGCTGATAGTCGTCCATATTCACCATTGCTCGATCTGCTCAAACCGTGCCACCGGGACCTCTGCGGCAGCCGCGCCCGAGGACACTATCGGTGGATCCGGAAATGAGGATGCTTTCGTGACTGGCTTTGTGTCACTGGTGTGCTTGCGGCGTTCCGCGTCGCGCCGGACACGTTTGGTCGTTTTTGTAGCCGTCTCGGTGATGTGGCGCATTTGCTCGATCATCCGAAACAGAGCGGCCTCGTCCACTTGGGCAGTCCCTCGTTCGCGTAGCCGGGCCAGCGCCTGGCGGTGCTCCCAGAGGCTGACGGCCGGGTTCGAGATCGACCGGTACGGGATCTCCACATAGTTACGACCTTCCGGTTCCAATACCCACACCCGACTGATGTCACGCGGATCCCGTCGGATGATGAATGGTCCCATGCTGTCGCGGCGGCTGATCCAGGGCTTCAATGCGTTCGCGAAATAGTGAACATGGTCGATGACAAACCCAGTTCGAGTCAGGGTGCGACGGATGACCGGAAGAAAATCGACCAAGAACGCGGTCTGATTCGCCGTGACGGCGGGTGTGCCGGTGGTGGCAACGCCCTCGGCCCACCGGCCGGCCGGGGTCTGCACCAGAGTGCTGTGCACGGTCCCGTGGTAGCTGGCGACCGCAAGCGCCAACCATTTCTCCAACTCTGGCAACGTCAGCACGGCCATCTTCTCCGAGTCATACTGGCGACGCTCGACCG
>JBDTAD010000009.1:0-3458 GCA_039924815.1 Lacisediminihabitans sp. | reverse complement strand
GAACTTGCCGCCGTCATAGAGCTCGGCGAGGAGAATGGCGCGCTCGCCGGAATGATCTCCGGCTCAGGTCCCACTGTGGCATTCCTCGCCCAGGACCTCGATCACGCGCTCGAACTGCAGATCGCGCTGAGTGCTGCTCGCCTCACCGTGGTGCGAGCAACCGGTCCCGTGCACGGTGCCCGTCTCATCAGCGACTGACGGCCTCCTCTTCCTCCTCCTCCGTCTTCGCTCCAACAATCGCTCGCGAGGGGGTGAGATGTGGATGGATTGCTGCGTGCGAGGACGCGGCGCGGCAGGATGTCGGGATGCCCCGGATCGTTCCACTGCCGCCGAGTCTCCGAAGTCGCGCCGTTCATGTTGGCCAGCTGGCAGAACTCGGAATCTCTGAGCGACGCTCCTATGGACGAGACTTGCAGCGTCCGTTTCGAGGGGTGCGCTCCCACGGCCTCGACCTGTCCGCGCTCTCGGACCGATGTACCGCATACCTCGCACGGATGACCGAGGACCAGTTCTTCAGTCATTCGACGGCCGCGATGCTACATGGGATTCCCGTGCCGCTGGCACTGTGGCGGGATGCTCGACTCCACGTGTCCGCGCTGAGACCCGCGTATCCACCTACAACCGTCGGAGTCCTCGGGCATCGGCTCCGTGCGCCCGCGGTTCGCAGCTCGGTCGCGGGTTTTCCTGTAGCGGATCCCGTCACGACCTGGTGTCTACTGGGCTCGGTACTGGAGATTTCAGACCTGATTGCCGCGGCCGATTATCTCGTCGGGCCGAAGCCGAAGGCGACACTGGCGCAACTGGAAATTGCGGTTGCGCCAGTGGAAAGGTCAGAACGGTGCGGCGGCTCTGCGTGCCGCGCTTCCTTCCGTGCGCCTCCGGGTGCGCTCGCCCCGAGAGACTCTGTTGCGGCTGCTCCTTGTAGCTGCCGGGTTGCCGGAACCCGAGATCAACTTTTGGATCTATAGCGACCATGGTGAGTTTCTGACCGAGAGCGACCTGGTCTACGCGAAGGAAAAAGTCGTGATCGAGTATGAAGGCGATCACCACCGCACCGACCTGCGACAGTGGCGCAAGGACATCGCTCGCAGGGAGGCCCTGGAGGATGCCGGCTGGCGCGTTATTCGAGTGAGCGCTGACGACATGGACCGCTACCCCGATCGACTGATCACCCGCATCCGCAAGGCGCTAGCGCGCCCGGTGCCTAATCTGTAGCCGGATTGTTGGCTGTTTCCGCCCTAAAACATGAGTCTTAGGGTGGAAACAGCCAACAATCCGAAAAAAGGTGCGGGACAGCGGGCTACAGGATGAGCGAGAGCAGCAGGGCGAGCACGCCACCGACGATGGAGATGATGGTCTCCATCACCGACCACGTCTTGATGGTCTGCCACACGGTCATGCCGAAGTACTCTTTCACCAGCCAGAACCCGGCATCGTTCACGTGCGAGAAGAACAGCGACCCGGCGCCGACCGCGAGCACAACCAGTGCGAGTTGTGCCGGCGGAAGACCAGCGGCCAATGGGGCGACAATTCCGGCGGCCGTGACCGTAGCAACGGTGGCTGAGCCCGTTGCGACGCGGATGAGTACCGCCACGATCCAGCCGAGCACCAGCGCAGAGAGGCTTGCCGCGACAGCAAACTTGCCAATGGCGATGCTCGTACCTCCATCGACCAGCACCTGCTTGAATCCGCCGCCAGCGCCGACGATGAACACGACGCCGACGATCGGCATCAGCGACTCACCGATTTTCTTCGAGAGTGTCGTGACAGAGAAACCAACCATCGTTCCGAAGGTCACCATCGCGAGCAGAACGGCGATCAGGAGGGCAACGACCGGGTCGCCGAGAAACTGCAGGATCGGATAGATGGCGGCCTTGGGCGAGATCCACAGGTCTGAGGCGGCCCGCAGCAGCATGAGGACGACGGGCGAGAGCACGGTGGTGAGCGTAAAGCCAAAGGAGGGGAGGCGCGTTGCCTCAGGGTCGCGCGCGGACCCTGCCTCGGCATCCGTCGTGGTTCTCGTCTGGGTGGCCGTGCTCGTTCCGCCGCCTACCGTACTGCTGGACGCGGATGTCTCTGCCGCACCCACAAAAGCCAACCCGGCCCCAGCGGCGCCGATCGGCACCCACCTAGCCGCCAACCGGCTGAACAGCGGGCCGGCGATGATCACGGTGGGAATGGCGATGAGCAGTCCGAGGGCGAGAGTGTCGCCGACGTTGGCGTGCAGAATGCCGATAGCGGCGAGCGGCCCCGGGTGCGGCGGGATGAAGCCGTGCAGCACAGACAGACCTGCCAACGCCGGGATGGCGAGCCTCATCGCCGGCCCCTTGGAGCGGTGCACGGCGATCATCACTACGGGAATGAGGAGAACCAGTCCGACCTCGAAGAACATCGGGATTCCAATGATCACCGCGACAAGAGCCATTTTCCAGGGAAGGGAGGCCTCTTTGCCGCGCAGAAGTGTGTTGACTATCCGGTCAGCTCCGCCGGAGTCGCCCAGCAGTTTCCCGAGCATGGCGCCCAGCGCGATCAGCACTCCGACGTAGCCGAGCACTCCGCCCACGCCGGTTTCGTATGATGCCGTAACCGCGCCGAGGTTAATGCCGGACGCGACCCCGACAAACAGGGCGCCGAGAGTGAGCGCCAGGAAGGCATGCAGCTTCACCCAGACGATCAGTGCGACGACAATCAGGATGCCGACGGCGGCCACGATCAGAACTTGAGTGTCGTGCGGCCCCCAAGGTTGGTGAATGGCATTGGTGGTGTCGTCGGTGGAAATGATCGAGAGTGTGTTTCCTAGTCGTGCGAGTGTGCTCATGGGGACCCCTTAGCTCACTCCAATAATTTCCCCCTCGTTCGTCGCTGTCAACGCTGAGGGCCTCCCGGCGCGGCGAGCGGTATCCGGCTCGGCTATTCTCGAACAAATGGCCCATCTTCTCGGAGCAGAATCGCTCCACCTCGAATTTCCGACGCGCGTCATCTTCGACAGCGTCACCATCGGTCTCAACGAGGGCGACCGCATCGGCATCGTCGGACGTAACGGCGACGGCAAGTCCACGCTGCTCCGGATGCTCGCGGGTCGGCTCGAACCCGACGATGGCCGGGTGACCAGGCGCGGCGGCATCACCCTCGCCATGCTTGACCAGTCAGACGATCTCGATGACGATCTCACCGTGCACCAAACGATCATCGGCGACATGGACGAGCACGTGTGGGCCGGCGATCCGCAGGTGCGCGACGTTATCGCGGGGCTTGCCTCGGACATCCCGTGGGAAACGAAGGTCAGCGAACTCTCCGGCGGGCAACGTCGGCGGGTGGCGCTCGCCGCCCTGCTCATCGGCGACCACGACGTGATCTTCCTCGATGAGCCCACCAACCACCTCGACGTGGAGGGCATCGCCTGGTTGGCACAGCACCTGAAGCGGCGCTGGGCCACCAACGCCGGCGGACTGGTGGTC
>JBDTAD010000008.1:0-9055 GCA_039924815.1 Lacisediminihabitans sp. | reverse complement strand
AGGCCAAGTCGGACTCGATCCTGGAGTGGTGCGTCGTCGTCCTCGAATGTTGTCCGGCGGCCAACAACAACGCGTGGCCATCGCGCGGGCCATCGCCCCCGGACCGGACATCTTGGTCTGCGACGAACCCGTATCAAGTCTCGATGTGCTCGTACAAGCACAGGTGCTCGACCTACTGGACGAGCTGCAACGCTCGCACGGGTTGAGCTACCTCTTCATCTCCCACGATCTCGGCGTCGTGCGGCACATGAGCGATGCCGTTCTGGTGATGCGCGAAGGGCGCGTATTGGAGAGCGGCGACACCGAAGCAGTGTTCACATCGCCGCAGCACGAGTACACCCGTGAACTTCTCGCAGCGTCCCCGCGACTCGGTTGAACGAACCGACGGAACGGGTGCCTCAGTTACCATAAGAGAGACAAAACCTACACTCAGGCACCTCTTTATCGACTCGGTGTCGCACATATCGAACCGGAGACACCGTGGCTTCAGCCATCCCCGCTGGACAAATCCCAGAAAAACCCGCCCTCGAAGGGCTGGAAAGCAAGTGGGGCGCAGCGTGGGAGTCCGACGGCACCTACCTGTTCGACCGCTCTGCGGCACTCGCTGAAACACAGGCGGGCACGAGTGAGGTGTTCTCCATCGACACGCCCCCACCTACAGCATCCGGCTCACTGCACATTGGGCACGTCTTCAGTTACACCCACATGGACCTCATCGCCCGCTACCAGCGCATGCGTGGCAAGCACATCTTCTACCCGATGGGCTGGGACGACAACGGTCTGCCCACCGAGCGCCGGGTGCAGAACTACTACGGGGTGCGCTGCGACCCGAGCCTGCCCTACGTCGACGGATACACCCCGCCGCTCGAGGGTGGCTCGAACGCCAGCAGCAAGGCGGCCGACCAGGTTCCCATCTCCCGGCGCAACTTCATCGAGCTGTGCGAGAAGCTCACCGCGGAGGACGAAAAGCAGTTCGAAGATGTCTGGCGGATGCTCGGCCTCTCGGTCGACTGGACCCAGACCTATCGCACCATCGGTGCAGAAGCACAGACCGCCGCACAGCGAGCGTTCCTGCGCAACCTTGCGCGGGGCGAGGCCTATCAGGCTGACGCACCCACCCTGTGGGATGTCACGTTCCGCACCGCCGTTGCCCAGGCTGAGCTCGAGGACAAGGAGATGCCCGGCGCGTACCACCGGGTTACTTTCCACGGCACACCGTCATCGGAGAGCCCGAGCGGCGATGTGCACATCGAAACAACACGGCCGGAACTATTGCCCGCCTGCGTCGCGCTGGTGGCGCATCCGGATGACGAGCGCTACCAGCACCTGTTTGGTACGACCGTACACACGCCCCTGTTCGACGTCGAGGTACCCGTGCTCGCCCACCACCTCGCCCAGAAAGACAAGGGATCAGGCATCGCCATGATCTGCACGTTTGGCGACGTAACCGATGTGATCTGGTGGCGCGAACTCGACCTGCCCACGCGCAGCATCATCGGTCGCGACGGCCGCATCATCGTAGAAGCGCCAGACGTGATCCAGGGCGAATCAGCGACGATCGCCTATGCCGCGCTCGCTGGCAAGACCGTCTTTTCTGCCAAGCAAGCCGTTGTCGAGCTTCTGCGTGAGAGCGGCGAACTCATCGGAGACCCCAAGCCGATCACACACCCTGTGAAGTTCTTCGAGAAGGGCGACAAGCCGCTCGAGATCGTGTCAACGCTGCAGTGGTACATCGCCAACGGAGCACGGGACGAGAAGCTGCGCGCAACCATGCTTGAGCGCGGTCGCGAAGTGAAGTTCACCCCAGACTTCATGCGGGTGCGGTACGACAACTGGGTCGGCGGCCTCACCGGCGATTGGTTGGTCTCCCGTCAGCGATTCTTCGGGGTTCCACTCCCGGTCTGGTACGAGCTTGACGCGGACGGTGAGCGTGGCGCTGTCATTGTGCCGTCTGAAGAGTCGCTACCGGTCGATCCGGCTTCGGATCCAGCACCCGGTTTCAACGAGAGCCAGCGCGGCGTCGCTGGTGGCTTCGAGGGCGAGGTAGACATCATGGATACCTGGGCCACGTCGAGCCTGACACCACAGATTGCGGGCGGCTGGGAGCGTGACCCGGAGCTGTTCACCCTCGTGTTCCCGTACTCACTGCGCTCACAGGGCCAGGACATCATCCGCACCTGGCTGTTCTCGACCATGTTGCGCGCTCAGCTCGAGAGCGACACCATTCCGTGGAAGAACGCCGGGATCAGCGGCTTCATCGTCGACCCCGATCGTAAGAAGATGTCGAAGTCGAAGGGCAACGTCGTCACCCCGGCGGCCATGCTCGAGCAGCACGGCTCGGATGCTGTTCGCTACTGGGCGGCATCCTCAAGGCTCGGAACCGACGCTGCCTTCGATCCGCAAAACCCCACCCAAATCAAGATCGGGCGCAGGCTCGCGATCAAGGTGTTGAACGCTGCGAAGTTCGTCTATTCGTTCCCCGAGCCCCTCGAAGACGCCGGGCCCGTCGAAGGGCAGGGCGCGTCAACAACTTCAACGACCGCCAGCAATCATCCTCTTGACGAGGACGTGTTGGCCGAACTGGGGGCTGTGGTGCGCACTGCCACCGCTGCGTTCGAGAGCTACGACCACGCCAAGGCCCTCGAGACGACCGAAC
Organism: Lacisediminihabitans sp.; assembly: GCA_039924815.1. Taxonomy (GTDB): domain Bacteria; phylum Actinomycetota; class Actinomycetes; order Actinomycetales; family Microbacteriaceae; genus Parafrigoribacterium_A. Next base: position 6,399 of record JBDTAD010000008.1, on the reverse strand, counting down.
AATTCTTCTGGACTTTCTGCGACGACTATCTCGAACTCGTCAAGGAGCGCGCGTATGGAGCGTCCACGCCAGAGGGGCAGGCATCAGCCGCGCACACTTTGCGAACCGCGGTCGACGTGATGCTCCGGTTGTTCGCGCCCTTCCTGCCCTTTGCCACCGAAGAGGTTTGGTCGTGGACACACGACGGCTCCGTGCACCAGGCACCCTGGCCGACGCCGCCGAGCGAAGCGGAGCCGAGCGGAGTGCTCGGTGCGGTGAGCGCAGCGCTCATCGGCATCCGCAGAGCGAAGACAGACGCGAAGGCATCCCAGAAGTCGGAAGTGACCTCAGCGGTACTCCACGCGCCTTCCGCTCAGCTCGCCCTGATAGAAAGGGCCGCAGACGATCTCAAGGCCGTTGGCAAGATAGCGACATTGACCTTCGTCAACGGGCCAGACATCAGCGTCTCTGATGTTGTCTTCACGGAACAGGTGGACTAGATGCGCAAGCTGCTCGGACTCCTGACGATCGCCCTACTCGGCCTCTCACTGGCCGCATGCAGCACCACGGAGCCGGCAAAGGTGCAGCCATCGAAGGCCCCCCGGCCAACAGTCTCGGCCACTCCGAGCACTCCTCCCGTAGCAAAACAAGCCCAACCATCGAGGACAAAACCGCTCGTAGCGCTGACCGACCCAGACATCCTCGCGTACTGTCCCGCCACCGATGCCGTGCACTTCGACGGTAAGCCCAGCGACGTCTCCAAGATCGTTATCTGCACTTCAGTGACGTCCGCGAACGGGACCTCGGAGAGCGCAAGCTTGGTGAACTACGGCTCGGAAGCCCTGCTTTCCGCCTATTCCGTCGCGAACGCCAAGGTCACGGGGGATCCCTGCACTCGTGTTGCCAAGGACCCCCTCCTGATCTGGATTACCGGCGCGGGCGGTGCTATTCATCCGGTGTACGCGCCAGTTGACGCATGTGGCTATCCGAGCGCGGAAGCCATCGCCGCATACCAGGCCACCGGCCTGCAGGTCCTGTGGGAAGCCGACCTTGACGCCAACGGCAATCCGATTAATCCCTAATCAGGAGTAGAGAATGCAGTTGGGTACCAGATGGCAGCTCGGCACGGAACCGCCGGCGCGACTACCAGAGGCCGTGCTCCACGCTGTTCAGAGCGTGGAGTCTGAACTTCGCACCGAAGCTGTGGACAGCAGTCAGTGGCGATGGACGCTCACGTGGCTTGAGGGCAGACCCATCGTCGAACTGGATGACGGCACGCTCATCCGCTACGACGCCACAACCGACACCGCACAGGTGATCAAGTGGTCAGAAAGTCACAGCCCCGATGAGGGTGCCGAAGAATGAATAGCCTTGCACAGGAGGAGGCGCTAGGACGCCGAGTGCTCGATATTCGGTAGTTCGGGTGCTGCCCATCGGGGCCGGCCGCATACGCGAGTGGCGCGCTCGCGAAGTCTGGACTGCGGCATACGTCGCAGTGGGGATAGTTCTGCATACGTGACCGCCGCGCACTAATCGCGGGATCTGCGAGGTGCGTTAGGGTTTCGGGAAAGTATTGCACGCGCAAGTGACACCCGGCCGAATATTGCATTTTAAGACTGGATCGGTGCTGACTAACGTGCCGCGAGCGTCAGCGACTCAGGCGATACTGGCGGAGTGCCCACTCGCGTTCCCGCTCGTTGAGCGCACGCTCGTGAGCGATTCGGCTTTGCTGCTGTTCGGGCATCAATGGAATCCGGTGAGATGCTCGGTGTTCAGCTCGCCGACGCGCCCAGATTAGGAGTGCAAAGCCCACCTTCATGACCGCACGATCAAAGCCATGCGGACGGGGGCGATGCGCTACGGGATTGCTCCCCGTATAGGCAGCAACGCTTGCTGTCATGGTCACACTCTTCTCCTTGTCGCCATCAGATGATGGCGGGGCGCTGTCGTGGTGAGAAGGGCGAGATCACCCATTTCCCGTCGCGGGTTACGCATGCTCTGGCGTCTCTTCTCCCGACAAAACGGGGAAGGCATTGAACTGAATTTGTACCGGACGAGCTCCCGGCGAATCCTTGCCCCGGTATTGCTCGAACTGCTCCTCACTGAATTTCTCGAAGGCCTCGCCGATGACTTTCAATTGAGCGTGGGTGAGACGGAGATTTACCGTGGTCATCGACGAAGCCTCGACCCATTCTTCGGAAACTACGTCGGGGCCCCGCTCCACAAAATCGGTCATCTGCTGCTCGCGATTCCGTTGCCACTGCCGAAGTACCAGGCTCGACGCTTCGCGACCGACCGGAGTTTCCCGCATCGCGTTCGTGCCGAAGTCGATTCCGCCGGGAGTGCGTTCCCACCAGCGTTCCCGCCCCGTTCCTTTGCCCATTACCTCGCGCACGAACCCGTGCCGCTCAAGCTGGCGCAGGTGATAGCTCGTGGCGCCGCTGGACTCCCCCAGACGCTCGGCCAGGCCGCTCGCAGTGGACGGTCCGTGAACGGCGAGAATGTCAAAGATTTGGATTCGGAGCGGATGCGCCAGACCCTTGAGCGATTCAAGGTCAAGCATGCGCATTTTCGACCGGCTCTCGGGGGTCGGCTCTATCTCATCCATAATGCAAAGTTATCATTGCAGCGTTGTCTTTGCAAACACTCATTTGCAGTCTTTCCTTTGCAAATGCTTCTTTGCTACTGATACTAGGCTAGACACATGGATGACACCACTCCGTTCTCTGAGCGCAGCGCCCTCCCCTACGAACTCCCTCCGTTCGAGGAGATCCGAGACGAGCACTATCGACCCGCGTTCATGCAAGGAATTGCGGAGCAACTCGCGGAGGTGGAGGCAATCACTTCCCAGGATGCCGAGCCGACGTTCGAAAATACCCTCGTCGCGCTCGAACGTTCCGGCCAATTGCTCGATCGTGTCGCAACGGTGTTCTTCAACAAGAGTTCCTCTGACAGCAGCGACTTCACCAACGATCTTGAAGAGGAAATCGCGCCGCTACTCGCGGCGCATTCCGACGCAATCCAACTGGATTCGACGCTCTTCGCTCGCATTAGCGCCGTGCACGAGAACCGTCACGAAACTGGCCTGGAAGCGGAATCCCTCTACCTCGTTGAGCGCTACTTCACCGAATTCACACTCGCCGGAGCCGGTCTCGATGCTGGCGACAAAACAAAGCTCAGGGAGTTCAACCAAAAGCTCTCAACGCTCACGACGCGCTTCGAAAAGAACCTGCTCGCCGACACCAACGAACTGGCGGTTGTGGTCGATGACGTTAGCGAACTCGACGGATTAGATTCCGGCGAGATCTCCGCCACTGCCGAGGCCGCGCGGGATCGAGGCCTGGATGGCAAGTACCTGATAAGTCTCGTGCTGCCGACCGGACATCCTTCTCTCGCCTCCCTCACCAACCGTCAGCTTCGCGAACGCATCATGATCGCTTCCCTGGCCCGCGGTGCGAGAGGTGGTGAGCACGACAACCGGGAGTTGGTTCTCGAAATCACCCGGCTTCGCGCCGAGCGCGCTCGACTGCTCGGTTTTGAATCGCACGCGGCAGCCGTGACTGCGGATCAGACGGCGGGCACCCCCGAGGCCGTCGCGACGATGCTCGATAGGCTGGCGCCCATCGCGGCCCGAAACGCCCGAGAGGAACAGCTCGAGTTGCAGGCCATCAATGGCGCTCCAACCACGGTTCGCTCGTGGGACTGGGCCTTCCTCTCCCAGCAAGTCCGGCGAGAAAAATACGACGTGGATGTCAGCGCGCTGCGTCCGTACTTTGAGGCAGAGCGAGTGATCAACGACGGCGTATTCTTCGCGGCCCATCAGCTCTACGGCGTTAGCTTCACCGAGCGGCCCGATCTCGTGGCCTACCACCCGGATGCGCGAGTCTTTGAAGTAACGAACGAAGATGGCTCCCCCGTCGGCCTGTACGTTCTTGACCTGTACACTCGCGACTCCAAACGCGGCGGTGCCTGGATGAATCCACTCGTTTCGCAGAGTTCTCTGCTCGACTCACCCGTCGTGGTCGTCAACAATCTCAACGTGCCGAAGCCCGCCGTTGGGGAGCCAACGCTTCTCAGCTACGACGAAGTCAACACCTTCTTCCACGAGTTCGGTCATGCCCTACACGGCCTGTTTGCCCGGGTCACCTATCCAAAATTCGCTGGCACGAACGTGTTCCGCGACTTCGTGGAGTTCCCCAGCCAAGTAAACGAAATGTGGATGCTGTGGCCGGAGGTGCTGGCCCACTTTGCCGTTCACTACGTCACGGGTGAACCGCTACCTCAGGACATCGTCGATCGGCTTCGCGCATCGTCTACTTTCAATGAGGGCTTCGCAACGAGCGAATACCTCGGTGCAGCCCTCCTCGACCAGGCCTGGCACAGCATTACCGCGGATGCCGAGATCACCGATGTTGCCGCTTTCGAAACTGCGGCACTGGCTGCGGTCGGACTGGATAACCCCGCAGTACCACCCCGCTATTCGAGTGCCTACTTCGCCCACACGTTCTCGGGCGGCTACGACGCTGGCTACTAGTCCTACATCTGGAGCGAGGTGTTAGACGCCGACACCGTGGAGTGGTTCAAGGAGAACGGCGGGCTCACGCGCAAGAACGGTGATCGATTCCGTGCGCGGCTGCTTGGGGTCGGCGGGTCGAAGGATCCGCTGGCGGCCTACCGGGATTTCCGCGGCAGGGACGCCATCATTGAACCGCTACTGCGTCGGCGCGGACTCAGCTAACCCGCGGTCATCCAGAGCACGTGCAATCGCGTCGACCGCAAGCTCGTCTGCAGTCGTGCCCGCTTCAGTAGCGGCCAGGCTTAGGCGAGCCGCCAGCGCGGGCGGAACAGCAATGGTGAGCACTGTGCCCACGGCGGGTGCTCCTCCGTCCCTCAGGAAAAGGCTGACCACCGGGACCACGATGGTGCCAAGCACGTCGAGAATCGCCACCGTTCCCACGAGCTTCGCGTACGCGTTGCCCCACACATCACCGTTGCTCAGAATCGCGAGATACAGCAGCACAAGGAGCAGAGCAATGAGAGCGACCGTGATCCAAAGACCGGTTCGCACGGCAGATCGACGGCGCTCTGAGAGCAGCAGGAGCAGACTCGCATGAGCAATACTGCCCGCAGCTATCGCGGCCAGCGCGAAGATCTTAACGACAAGCTCAGAGGAGTCAGAACCCCATACCAAACTGAGCGCCGTGACCAACGCAATTGCGGCGGCGACCAGCCCAGTGATCCCGACGATGCGCACCCGTCGCCCCAGCACAGCGAGGTCGCACAGTGCGACAACGCTCGTTGCTCCGATAATCAGGGTGGTCAGCATGATCTTGCTCTGCACCTCGCCAAAAGACCCGGTGATCAGAGTGATAATGCCGATGACGGCCGTGAGAGACAACGAAACGATGATGACGATAATGGCGACTCGTCGGAACGCCCGGAGGCCCCCGGCGCGGACCGAGGCAGTGGATAAGGCGGCGGGCGTGCTCGGCTGTTGCGTCATGATGTGGACCCTCCTGGATCGCGTTCTGGCTGCATCGAGTGCAGGGGTCGCTGACGGCCCCAGCCTATCCAGAGCATGAATACTGCGCCTCCGAGCAGTCCCCAGAACGCCGAGCCGATTCCGAGAATGCTGATTTCCGACGCTGTCACCAAGAACGTGGCGATGGCCGTGACTCGGTGTCGTGGATCCTCCAAAGCCGTTGTGACCGAGGTGATGAGCGCGCCGAGCACCGCGAGCCCTGCGACCGCGACGATGAGAATCGGTGGCGAAGCGGCCACAAGAGCTGTGGCCACTCCCGCACCCAGGCCAAGTACGAGATAGAGAAATCCCGCCGTTACCGTGGCGATCCAGCGCCGTGATTTGTCCGGTGACGCCTCGGGGCTCGCCATGATCGCCGCGGTAATCGCCGCGAGGTTGATCGCGTGCCCACCGAAGAAGGCGCCGGCTGCGGACAGCACACCCGAGGCCACCAGTGGCGGCGCGGCTGGGATCTCGTAGCCGTAGGTAGACATCACCACAAATCCCGGGACATTCTGGCCCGCCATCGTCACGATGAACAACGGCAGGCCCAGGCTCACGATGACGAGCGGATCGAACACCGGCGCGACGAAGGTCAACTGGGGCACGATAGTGGCGCTGTTCAACCAGCCTGAATGCGCAGAGAGAGCGATGACGACGGTCGCAGCCAGCATTGCCCCGGGGACGGCCCAGCGCGGCGCAAGCCTGTAGAGAACGAACCAGGTGAGCACAATCGGCAGTCCAAGCAGGGGGTATTCCACCGATGCTGTGATTGGAGCGAGGCAGATGGGAAAGAGGATGCCCGCGAGCATCGCGCTGGCAATCGGCTTCGGGATGCGGGTGATCAGACTGCCGAGCGCGGGCCAAATCCCGCACAACACAATGAGCGCGGCACAGAC
>JBDTAD010000007.1:0-5176 GCA_039924815.1 Lacisediminihabitans sp. | reverse complement strand
CTGCTCGATTGAGGAGTGTCCTACCCCGAAGTCGTCGACGGAAATGGTCACGCCAACGCTCCGAAGCCAATCCAGACGTTCGGCGACCGTGAGGACATCCATGATCGTCTCGGTCTCGGTGACCTCGATCGTCAGAAGCTGCGGGTCAAGCTCTGCAGCCCTCACCTGCCGGAGGAGGTGTTGAGCGAACGCCGGGTCTCTTAGCTGGGTTCCCGATACGTTCACGGCAACTTCGATGGGAGTAGCTCGCTTCTGCCAGGCCGCCGCACTCTCACAGCCAAGCTTGAGCATGTATTCACCGACTTCTCCGATGAGGTCAGTCTCTTCTGCGATCGGAATGAAAACTTCTGGGGAGATAGTTCCGAACTGCGGATGCTCCCAGCGGCTGAGCGCTTCCGCGGACACGATCCGGCGCGTGTCTACCGCGACCTGAGGCTGGTAGTGGGCGACAATTTCGCCGCGCTCCACCGCTCCGTGGAGGTCTGACGCGAGTCGATCCCGCTCGGGCGTCATCATCGCACCATCCTGTTTCTGTCGCCTGAGGCCATCGATTCATAGTGCTGTCTCCGGATCGGATCTTCAACGGGGCATCGGCGGCGCGGCAGAGTCGTATACTCCCGCAGCTGGTGTTCGGCGAACGTGGTTTGGCAGGAGTCCCCCGGAATTGCGGGCTTGTTCGGCTCGGTATCTTCGCAGTGTGCGAACGCGCCGAGAATGATACTCCGCGCGTCGAGTCCGGTCAACGGGGGTCCGTAGTGCGGCGCGCATGAGAGCTTTCACAGCGATAAACCCCCGTATTTCCGGGCATTATGCGCTGAGCTAAGTCAATCCATAGAATCCGCACAGCATGCGCGAGGCCTGTGATGGTCAACTACTGCAATGTCAGTACAGCAGCTTGCCCCGCCCCCTCGGGCGCAGCAGGCTGCGCCCGCGCAACCGGCTGAGCGTTACCGCAAACGGCTGCGTCGCGCCGATCTGCTAGTCGCGCGGAGCTGGGTTTCGGTGGCGATCGTCGTGGCCCTGTTCCTGTCGCAGAGCGTGGCGACCGCGTTTGTGACCGCCTCTGATTCGATCACGACCGTCGGCATCCTGTGCGGCCTTGTCGGCACCGACCTAATCATGCTCATGATGGTGCTCGCCGCGCGCGTACCCATCATTGACCGCACCTTCGGGCATGACAAGGCAATGCTGGTGCATCGCAAGCTCGGCAAGCCCGCGTTCTACCTACTGCTGGCCCACGGCATCTTCCTGCTCATTGGCTACGGGATGGCCTCGGGAGTGAATCCGGTAGCTGAGATCGGCGTCATGTGGGCGACCCTCCCCGACGTGCCACTCGCTTTCCTAGCCTTTGGATTGCTGCTCGTCGTCATCGTGTCGTCGTTCGTGGCGGTGCGGCGCAGGTTCCCGTACGAGGTCTGGCACGCCATCCATCTGCTGACCTACCTTGCGGTGCTCGTCGCCATCCCACATCAGTTGAGCATCGGTGGGCTCTTCGTGGATGGCACGCTGCAGCGCACGTACTGGCTCGCTCTGTACGTCGTGGTCGCGGGGCTCCTGGTGTTCTATCGTTTTCTGTTGCCGATTGTGCGCTCGCTGCGGCACTCCCTCACCGTGCGTCGCGTCGTTCAGATTGCCGACGGCGTCGTGTCCATCGAGCTCAGCGGGCGCCGCTTGCGCGAGCTGAATGCCGCGGGTGGGCAGTTTCTGGTGTGGCGGTTCTGGACCGGCAAGACCTGGTGGCACGCGCATCCGCTGTCCCTCTCCGCTGTGCCATCCGAGACAACTCTTCGCATCACCGTGCGTGCGCTCGGCTCGGGGTCTGGCGCTCTCGCTTCTCTTCCCGCGGGAACCAGAGTGTCGATCGAGGGCCCGTACGGCATCTTCACGCAGGATGCCCGCACTCTCCCGCACGCGGTGATGGTGGCCGCGGGTATTGGAGTCACCCCGATCCGCGCGCTGATCGAACAGTCAGCTCTGGTACCAGGCGAGGCCATCGTCATCGTGCGAGCCGCGAGAGATCAGCCCCCTTATCTCTGGCAGGAACTCCGCGAATTGTGCGCGAGTAAAGGGGTCGCTGTGTTTCTGGTTGAAGGATCCCGCTCGCGGACCGTCGATTCGTGGCAGACCGCGGACGCGGTCGAGCGCGGCTACACCCTCGCGTCCTACGCGCCCGACGTTGCGCGGTCTGACCTGTATGTCTGCGGCCCGGCACACTGGACTGATTTGGTGATCCGGGATGCTCGCGCGCAGGGCCTGCGGCAGGGGCAGATCCACGTAGAAAGGTTCGACTGGTGAGAGTTCGAGCTGTGGTGGGAGCGGTGCTCGCCTCTGGCGTGGTGATCCTTGGCGGGTGGGAGATCGGTGCCCAACACGCCGCAACGCTGACGACGCAGGTGACGACACCCAAGGCCACTGCGACATCCGCCGGCCCGCCGCACGCGAGCGCTGGTTCGACCAGCTCTACGACGGCGGCACCGACCGCTGCGCCGACAGCGACCAGTGCACGTTCCGCCGATGGCACCTACAAGGGTTCGGTTGTCGATACCCCCTACGGCACCGTGCAAGTTTCGGCGACGATCAGCGGCGGCAAGCTCTCGCAGGTCACCGCACTCAAGCTGACGGATGATGGGGGTCGCTCCGTAGAAATCAGTCGTGAGGCTGTGCCCATCCTGCGCTCGGAAGTACTCAAGGCGCAGTCCGCGAATGTCGACAGCGTCAGCGGCGCGACCTATACGACTCAGGGGTACCTGACGTCGTTGCAGGCCGCGCTAGACAGCGCGCACTTTGGTTGAGGTTGTGGAACCGACACTGCTTCGTCATCGCTTCGAGTCGATGGGAACTGTGGTGTCCGTGTCCGCGCGGCTTCCCGTTGGCTCAGAGTGGGCTGCGGTCTGCACCGAGGTCGAGAGCGCCTTTCAGCGGTTCGACGCACGCTTCAGCCTCTACCGTCAGGAGTCTGAGCTCAGTCGCATCGCTCGTGGCGAGCTCAGCCTCACCGAAGCAAGCGAAGAGCTTCGCGAGGTCTACGCGCTCGCGATTGAGTGGCGGAGTGCAACCCGTGGGGCATTTACGCCGCACCGGCCCGACGGTCTCGTAGACCTGAACGGCGTCGTGAAGGCGCTCGCGATCGACAGCGCGGGTGAGGGCCTGACAGCGGCGGGCATCGAGAATTGGTGTCTCAACGCTGGTGGTGACGTACTGTGCGGCGGCGTCCCCGATGCGGGGCATCGGTGGTCAGTCGGCATCACAGACCCGGAGGCCCGAGGGGCAGTGCTGACGTCGCTAGAACTGTTCGCGCAGCACCGGGCTGTGGCTACATCCGGCTACAGTGAACGCGGCGAGCATCTCTGGTTGCGCGGGGGAGCCGAGCGCCGGTTTGCGCAGGCGACGGTGTTTGCGCCAGACATCGTGACGGCGGATGTGCTGGCCACAGCCATTCTCGCAGCCCCCGCGAGCGAACTGGACGAGCTTGTCGCCGCGCACCCGGTGGACGTACTCGCTGTGCTTCCCGGCGGCGAGTTGGTCGCGACACCACAGTTGCGTGAACGGTTCGTCCTCTAGCGCGGCGACAGCGTGTTCAGCCCCACGCTGCGACAGGCCTCGATCTGCCGCTGGTCGTAAGTGACCATCACATCCGCGCTCACTCTGAGTGCAACGGCGATGTGCAGCGCGTCGAGGCTGCGAAGGTTCTCCCCTGGCAGCAGACCGGCGGTGCGATAGATCGACTGGTCCATGGCTAGGAGGTCGAAGCGCTCAAGGATGTTGGTGACGTCCTGCTGGGTAGCGCCACGACGTTGCGCCACCCGGCGCAGTTCGACCTCGAGGAGATCGCCGCACAGCAGCGGTATTTCGCCATCGGTGAGATCGTCGATGTGGAGTGCTAGCGCAACGCTTTCTGCCTCCTCGAAGAGGAGCTTCACGGCCGCGGAGGTTTCTACATAGACGATCACCGATCGCCGCGCAGGTAGTCCAGGTCATCCTGAATCGGATGATCTAGCTGGATGCGCGTCATCTGAGAGAAGCCGCCCTTCTTTGTGGCGCGGCGAACACGAAGGGGCGGTGCGGCATCCGTTGTCGGGGGCACCAGCATTGCGACGACATCACCATGATTAGTGATGGAGAACGATTCGCCAGCCTGCACTTCGCGAAGAATCGCGCTGCTGTTATTGCGCAGTTCCCGGTGCGCGATGGTGCGGGTCATGTCGAGCCCTTCATGGTGATTGCGTCCTACGGAACCAGCTGTAGCAATCGTAGCAAATGCCTTGTGCGTGCGGCTACTAAGGCGAAGTCGCTAGGGTTCGATCATGGACAACCGCAGCTTTTCAGATTCGATCTTGGTCAACCGCACCCCTGACGCGCTGTACGCACTCGTCTCCGACATCACCCGCATGGGCGAGTGGAGCCCGGTGTGCACGGGTGGCTGGTGGGAAGACGACTCTCGTGGGGTCGATGCCTGGTTTGTCGGCCACAACGAGACACCGGAGAGAACCTGGGAGACCCGCTCGCAGGTCGTCGCAGACGAGCCGGGTCGCGAGTTCGCCTTCATCGTGGGCGGCGATCGAACGCGCTGGGGGTACACCTTCGAGGTCGACGGTGACGGAACCAGGATGACCGAGTCGTGGGACTTCTTGCCCGGCGGTGAGTCCTTCTTCGCTGAGCGCTATGGGGACACCGCCGAGGCCGAGATCGAGTTGCGTGCCGAAGCCGCGCGCTCCGGCATCCCCGAGACTCTTGCCGCCATTAAGAAAGCCGCCGAAGCGGCTTAATGGTGTGGCTGGCGCGACCCACCCGCGAGGCAAGCCGCGCCAGCGCTACCTACGCGCCCTTGCGAGGCTTGATGAACGGGGTGGCCTCGGCCTTTTCCCGCTTCTGAGCCCGCTTGTCCTTCAAAGACAGCTTCGCTTCTTTTTTCGTGTCATTACTTCGAGGCGATTTTCCTGCCATGTCCACTCCGCTTCCCTATATCTAGCTGGCGTGCTTCCGACGACCATAGCCCATTCCGCAGGGGAAGTCATATTGCCGCTGATCAGCAAAAAAGCAGATACGGTAGCGGAGTCAGGCAGTCTTGTGGTTGCGGCGCCACACCACGATTCCCGCGATGATCGAGGCGAGGATGAAGGCGCCGCCGATCACGTAGGCGGCAGATTTGACGGCCGGGATGCTCGCGGCGAAGTAA
>JBDTAD010000006.1:0-13125 GCA_039924815.1 Lacisediminihabitans sp. | reverse complement strand
GCATTGGTCCCGACCTGCGCGCCTCTTACCCGACTCTTACCCCCTCGGCCAGTTCCGCCGATCAAGCCGCCATCATGTGCAAGCACGCCGACGCCAACGCCCAGCGCGCCGGCGGTATCGCAGCCTTCATCGACGCTGAGCACGCCCTCGACCCCGAATACGCCAGAGCGCTTGGCGTCGATATCGATGCGCTACTCGTGTCCCAGCCCGACACGGGGGAGCAGGCGCTCGAAATCGCTGACATGCTCGTCCGCTCCGGCTCTATCGACCTGGTCGTTATCGACTCCGTCGCGGCGCTGGTTCCGCGAGCCGAGATCGAGGGTGAGATGGGCGATACCCACGTCGGCCTTCAGGCCAGACTGATGTCTCAGGCACTTCGCACGCTCACCGGTGGTCTTAGTCAGACCAACACCACCATGATCTTCATCAACCAGCTTCGCGAGAAGATTGGCGTATTCTTTGGCAGCCCCGAGACCACAGCGGGAGGCAAGGCGCTGAAGTTCTACGCTTCGGTGCGCCTCGACATCCGTCGAATCGAGACTCTCAAAGACGGTACGGATGCCGTGGGTAACCGCACGAGGGTCAAGGTCGTCAAGAACAAGATGGCTCCACCCTTCAAGCAGGCAGAATTCGACATCCTCTACGGAACGGGCATCTCGCGCGAAGGCAGTCTCATCGACTTCGGCGTGGAGCACGAAATCGTGCGCAAGTCCGGCGCCTGGTACACCTACGACGGAGACCAGCTCGGCCAGGGCAAGGAGAACTCGCGGAACTTTCTCATCCAGAACCCGAAGGTCGCTGAGGAAATCGAGCAGAAGATCAAGATGAAGATGGGTTTGATTGCCGATCCAAAGGCGATCGCTGCTGCAGCAGCAGCCGAAGCGGCTGAGGCAAAGACCAAAGCTGCGGCAGAGAGCAATGTCGAGTCGATTAGCGGCAAGCTCGCGAGCCGCAAGGCTGCGGGAGCCTGAACCGATGACCTCCGGCAATGGCCTGGCGACGGTAAGTTACCTGCCCGGCGTTCTCCCCCCGACCGCGGGCGTTCCAGAACCAGAGCCATTGCCGGATTCGGCCCAGAATAAGGCTGCCACCGGATTTCGTACCCAACAGGCAGAATCGCTCAGCGAGGACGCGCAGGAAGCGCAGGAATCCGCCGAAGAGCAGCGGGATCGCGCTGAGAAGATCAGCATGCGTGCGCTCACTCGCCGTGGGCAGTCTCGATGGGAGCTGCGAAAGGCTCTGCTGGACCACAAGCTCGATGAAGAGGTGGTTGAGGCTGAACTCGTCCGACTTGAGAGCGTAGGGCTCATCGACGATGCAGCGCTGGCTGCGACTTTGGTGCGAACCAGGCGCGACCGCAAAGGGCTCGGAAGATCTGCACTAACGGCGGAGCTCAGGAGTAAGCACATCGAGCAGCAACACATCGATCAAGCTCTTGAGCAAGTAGACGACGACGATGAACAATCGCGAGCGAGTGAGCTCGCACTGCGCAGGGTTCCTCAAATGCACTCACTGGACGCAGAAACCGCCAAACGCAGACTCACCGGGTTTCTGCTGCGTAAGGGGTACGCCGGATCAGTTGTGCGCACTGCCGTCGATGAAGCTCTCCGCTCGCGCGGAGGTAACCCATCTCGAGTGCAGTTTCGCTGATTGCAGACTGAGCGTTCAGTCTGGCGTGCTGCTGCGGCAGACGCGGCCGTGCTCCAGCACCTGTCTCGTTCGCGAGTTATGCTAGCCAGCATCATGACGTTGACCGATATTCCCCAGGCCAGAACTGCACGCACCTATGAAGTGCGCACCTACGGCTGCCAAATGAACGTGCACGATTCCGAGCGCATCGCAGGCTCACTCGAAGCCGCTGGCTATACCCGGGCCGAGGGCGAACAGGCTGACGTCGTGGTGTTCAACACCTGCGCCGTTCGGGAGAATGCCGACAACAAGCTCTACGGCAATCTGGGGATGCTCGCATCGGTTAAGAGGAACCATGAGGGCATGCAAATTGCCGTCGGTGGTTGTCTCGCCCAGAAGGATCAGGGCACGATCTTGGAGAAGGCACCCTGGGTTGATGTGGTGTTCGGCACCCACAACATGGGTTCGCTTCCCGCACTGCTCGAGCGGGCGCGTCACAATGGCGAGGCGCAGCTCGAGATTCTCGAATCGCTCGAAGTATTCCCATCAACTCTGCCGACGAGGCGCGAATCAACGTACAGCGGCTGGGTTTCCATCTCCGTCGGGTGCAACAACACCTGCACGTTTTGCATTGTGCCGACCCTTCGAGGTAAGGAGAAAGACCGGCGCCCCGGGGATGTCCTAGCCGAGATCCAAGCTCTCGTCAACGATGGCGCCGTGGAGGTCACTCTCCTCGGGCAGAACGTGAACTCCTACGGAGTCGAGTTTGGCGACAGGCAGGCCTTCAGCAAGCTGCTGCGAGCCGCCGGTGCCATTCCCGGCCTAGAGCGTATCCGGTTCACGAGCCCGCATCCCGCGGCCTTCACGGACGACGTGATCGATGCGATGGCGGAGACCGCTGCGGTTATGCCGCAATTGCACATGCCACTGCAGTCCGGCTCTGATCGGATGCTCAAGGCCATGCGTCGCAGCTATCGCTCCGAGAAGTTCCTTGGCATCCTCGACCGCGTGCGGGCCAAGATTCCGAACGCGGCGATCACTACCGACATCATCGTCGGATTCCCCGGAGAGACCGAAGAAGACTTCCAAGAAACGCTGAGAGTCGTCGAAACGGCGCGCTTCGCCTCCGCCTTCACCTTCCAGTACTCGATTCGCGAGGGAACCCCCGCGGCGACAATGCCGGATCAGGTTCCCAAGCAGATTGTGCAGGAACGGTTCGAGCGGCTTACGGCGCTGCAGGATCGGATCTCGTGGGAGGAGAACCGCAAGCTCGTCGGCACAGAGGTTGAGGTGCTTGTGGCGGTGGAGGGCAGAAAAGACGCCGACACGCACAGGCTCTCTGGCCGCGCGCAGGACAGCAGGCTCGTGCACTTCGAGGCACAGCCTGCGGGTGAGACTCCGAGGCCGGGGGATATGGTCACCGTCGTCATCACGGATGCTAAGCCTTTCCACCTCATCGCGGACTCGATCGACGGCAGTCCGCTGCGGGTGCGGCGCACCAGCGCGGGTGATGCTTGGGATCGCGCGCAGGCAGCCTCCTGCGCTGCCCCGGCGTCTTCGGCGGCGACACAGAAGTCAGGCCGGGTGTCCCTCGGGCTACCCACGCTCCGAGTGGCAACCACTCCCATCTATGATCTCGCGGACGACCAGCGCTGAGTTTCCGCTCGTTGCTGTCGTTGGAGCGACGGGCACGGGCAAGTCCGAGCTGTCGCTCGATATAGCGGAAGCAATCGCTGCGCTGGGCAGGCACGCCGAGATCGTTAACGCCGACGCGATGCAGCTCTACCGGGGCATGGACGTCGGCACGGCAAAGCTCTCGACTGCGGCGCGGCGCGGTATCCCGCATCATCTGCTCGACATACTGGCACCGTCAGACGAGGCCAGCGTTGCCGACTATCAAGTGGACGCCCGAGCGGCGATACGAGACATCCAGGCTCGCGGTGCCGTACCTATCCTCGTCGGTGGTTCGGGCCTGTACGTGTCCTCCGTGCTCTATGACTTTCGCTTTCCGGGTACGGATGCCGACATTCGCGCCCGGCTCGAGGCAGAACTTGCCGAAAGTGGTCCGGGCGGGCTGTATCGGAGGTTGAGAGAGTTGGACTCCGTAGCCGCGAGTGCGATAGGTCCGCACAACGGCAGGCGATTGGTGCGCGCTCTCGAAGTGGTTGAAATCACCGGAGAGCCCTTCGGCGCAGGCCTGCCCGACGACGCCGCATACTGGTGTCCCACCGTCACAATTGGGCTTCGCGCACCACGCGCAGAGTTGGTGACGCGCCTCGACGCGCGGGTCGAGCGCATGTGGGCCGCCGGACTCGTTGATGAAGTGCGTGGACTTATCTCCGGCGAGATGGGCGAGGAAAAACTGGGAGTGACGGCCAGTCGAGCAATCGGTTACGCGCAGGCGCTCGCACAGCTGCGAGGCGAAATCTCCGAGTCTGAGGCGATCGAACACACAGCGACGCTGACCAGAAAGTACGCGCGCCGCCAAGTGAGCTGGTTCAAGCGCTACTCACGATTGCACTGGCTCGAGTACGACAGCCCTGCACTGGTCGAAGACGCTCGCCAACTAATATTGCCGTATGACTGAACTTCAGTTCACTAAGGGCCATGGCACGGGCAATGACTTCGTGCTGTTCGCTGACCCCAACGGCGAGGTCGATCTCTCTCCGCAGCAGTTGCGGACTCTTGCCGACCGCCACTTTGGTATCGGTGCAGACGGCGTGATTCGTGCGGTTCGTTCCAGCAAGCTTCCGGAGGGCGCCGCTGCACTCACCGAGGATGAAGCGGCGGAGTGGTTCATGGATTACCACAATGCCGACGGATCTCCGTCGGAGATGTGTGGAAACGGCATCCGCGTGTATGCGAAGTTTTTGATTGAGAACGGCCTGGTCACTCTGGAGAAGGGCGAGACTCTCACGATTGGCACGCGCGGTGGTGTGCGGGACCTGCAGCAGAATGCCGCGGGGTTTCAAGTCGACATGGGGCGTTGGTCGCTCGATGGTGGCGAGCCTTTGGTGCGTGCCAAGAACCTCAAGGTCGCACGCCCGGGGCTCGGAATCAACGTCGGCAATCCGCACGTCGTGGTGGCGCTGTCTAGCCTGGAGGAACTGGAGTCTGCAGACCTCACGTACATCCCGGTGCTCGACCCGGAGCCCGCGGATGGCGTCAATGTGGAATTCGTCGTGCCGTTGGAGCCGCTCGTTCGCGACGGGGTAGGACACATCAGAATGCGCGTGCACGAGCGGGGCTCGGGCGAAACGCTCTCCTGCGGCACCGGTGCTGTTGCGGCCGCGCTCGCAATCCGTTACTGGGCTGGCGAGGGCGCACCCAACCAATGGCGGGTAGAAGTGCCTGGAGGCACGCTAGGTGTGCGGATGTGGGCGGCAGAAGATGGCGAACACGCATCGTTAAGTGGCCCGGCAGAATTGGTCTTCACGGGCGCGATCGAACTCTGACCCGGCACGGTCCCTGAGCCGATACGGCCTCTGAGCCTGTCGAAGGGCCCGGCAGCACGCGAAGGCATTACCGCCGACGCACCCTCAACACCCGGTACCCCTTGTTGGTGACGGCGCGAACGGTCGAGAAATCTGCGGGGAGGGTGGACTCGAGCCAGCGGTGCAGCGAGTCCGAGCCTAGATTCTTCTGCACGACGAGCCACGCATCCGAACCCGGTTCCAGACGCGGCAGCCACAACTCCAGCATGTTGTGCAACTGATCCTTGCCCACGCGGATGGGGGGATTCGAACGGATGGTCGTGAACTCAATGCCCGCGGGAAGGTTCTCCGGTGTCACAGCGTTGACATTATCGACGCCTATCGCGATGGCGTTCCGGCGCACCATGTCGAGAGCTCGTTCGTTGACATCGACCGCCCAGATCGTGGCGTGCGGAGATTGGAGTGCGAGGGTGAGAGCGATGGGACCCCAGCCGCACCCGAGGTCGAGCAGGTTTCCCCCGGGCGGCGCGAGAGGGCTGTGGGCAAGCAGAACCTGCGTGCCGACGTCGATTCTGTCGGGGCTGAAGATGGCGTTCGACGTCGTTAGCTCATAAAATCGTCCGACCAGTTGAGCGTGAATCTGGCGGAGTTTGAGCTCACTGTCCGGAATTGAGGAGAAGTAATGCTCGCTAGCCATGCACAGAACCTACCGAAAGATGAGGAGCTAGGGTTAACCGAATGACTGAAGGTGAAACTGTGGAGCCCACGGAAGACGATGTCGTTGGACGTGTCTTGGCTAGCGCCGCCGCGCATTCCAGTGGCTACAGCCTCTTCACCTCGGGTGAAGCACAGGCTCTTCACGCCGGGCCGTCTTCCCGGACCAGCGGTGACAGTGACGGCGACCAGTTTGATCGCGAAGACCGTCAGGCACTTCGTCGCGTCGTCGGTCTTTCGACCGAACTCGAGGATGTCACGGAAGTTGAATACCGACAGCTTCGCATTGAGCGCGTGGTGTTGATTGGCATTTACTCTCAGGGCAACCTCGAAGAAGCCGAGAACTCCATGCGCGAGCTCTTTGCTCTCGCCGAGACTGCGGGAGCGGTTGTTCTAGACGGGCTCCTCCAACGCAGGGTTACCCCAGATCCGAGCACCTACTTCGGTAAGGGCAAGGCACTGGAGTTGCGGGACGTCGTGGCCGCCACAGGCGCAGACACTGTCATCGTCGACAGCGAGCTTGCCCCAAGCCAGCGACGCGCACTCGAAGATGTCGTCCGCGTCAAGGTCATTGATCGCACCGCCGTCATCCTCGACATTTTTAGCCAACACGCGAAGAGCCGCGAGGGCAAGGCGCAGGTCGAACTTGCCCAACTCGAGTATTTGCTTCCACGCCTGCGTGGCTGGGGCGAATCGATGTCCCGCCAAGCCGGAGGCCAGGTCGGTGGCGCCGGTGCGGGAATGGGCAGCCGCGGGCCGGGCGAGACCAAGATCGAACTTGACCGTCGACGCATCCATACCCGAATGTCGAGACTGCGCAAGCAGATTCTCGGCTTCAAGCCAGCGCGAGAAGCCAAACGCGCCAATCGCAATCGCAACTCGGTGCCATCCGTGGCTATCACCGGGTACACGAACGCTGGCAAATCGTCACTGCTCAACCGCATCACCAAGGCTGGGGCGCTCGTCGAGAACGCACTGTTTGCGACCTTGGATACCGCGGTGCGCAAGACCGAGACGGATGACGGCTACCTGTACACGCTCACTGACACGGTCGGCTTCGTGCGCAACCTTCCGCATCAATTGGTCGAGGCGTTCAGATCGACCCTTGAAGAGGTTGCCGACGCCGACGTGATCGTGCACGTTGTCGACGCGTCCCATCCCGACCCCGCTAGCCAGTTGGCCACTGTCCGTGACGTCATAGGCGAATTGGGCGCGAGGGATATCCCTGAGCTGGTCGCGTTCAACAAGGCCGACCTGGCCGACGATAGCCAGCGACTGTTGCTTCGCGCGCTCGCGCCGCACGCCGTGTTCGTGTCGGCCCGCACCGGTGAGGGTATTGAAGATCTGCGTGCCGCCATCGCGGAGTTACTTCCGAGACCGTCGATCAAACTCGAACTGCTCATCCCGTATGACCGCGGCGAACTTATTTCCGCTCTTCACGACCACGGTTCGATCCAGACGATGTCGTATGAAGAGACGGGCACGCGGGTGACCGCGCTGGTGACTGAAGAACAAGCACCGGGATTGCGCGGGTTCGCTGTTGCACCGATTGCACTGTAGCGATTTCGGCAGTGGAAGCAACATATATGTCTCGTTGCAACACCGTGGGTCCGTAATAGTAGTGGCGTGACAGCTAGACCGAGCGCAGTACCGCTACGACCTTGCCGAGCAGTTCGGCGTAGTCGCCCAAGATCGGTGCGAATGCACTGTTACGCGGGAGTAGCCAGGTGTGCCCGTCTCGCTGCTGGAAAACCTTGACGGTTGCTTCTTCGTCGAGCATTGCTGCGACGATATCGCCGTTTTCCGCAGTTTTCTGTTGGCGTACGACTATCCAGTCGCCGTCGCAGATGGCGGCGTCTATCATCGACTCCCCGACGACCTTGAGCATGAAAAGCTCTCCCTTGCCGACCAGCTGTCGCGGCAGAGGAAAAACTTCGTCAATCTGCTGTTCGGCGGTAATGGGGATACCCGCGGCGATGCGTCCCACGAGGGGCACCATGGCTGCATCACCTACGGGGGTCGGGTTGTCCGAGACGACCCCACCCTCCGTGGGCTGAAGCTCGATAAGTACCTCGAGTGCCCGCGGCCGGTTGGGGTCCCTGCGCAAATAACCGCTCAATTCCAGTTGATTGAGCTGGTGGGTAACGCTCGAGAGCGATGACAGTCCCACGGCGTCGCCGATCTCCCGCATGCTCGGCGGGTAGCCGTGCGTTGAGACAGCGCGCTGGATGACCTCGAGGATGGCTATCTGCTTGTCGCTGAGGCTCTTCCTACGACGGGTTCCAGATTTGGGCTGTCCTGCTCGCGGCAACTCTGCTCGTGGCGGCACGGGTTCAGTTTCACGCGCCGCAGAAAGGCCGCTCGCGTCGCCATCTTCGACGGCATGTGTGTCGAGGGTGTTCATCTCGCTCCCGCAATGTCAGTGGTTACTGGTGGGCTATCTCCAGACACTCGTAACTGTATCCGCAGAATCGTCAATAAACAAACATCTATTCGAGGGTGTTGACGAGAAAAAACGACAATGTTCGAAAATAAAGCTTGAATTGCGATAAAATCGAATGTATGTTCGGAACAAAGCTTCGTATTCGGCACTCCCGGCCGAGTGCCGGATACGGAATCTCTTCAGGAGGTAATGCAATGAGCACAGCAATACTGAGCAGAGCGACGTTGAGCACGGTAACGATGATCGGTTCGCCCCTCATGACCGCAGCGATTCCACGCTTGAGGATCACCAAGCGTGGCAGGCGCGTGCTGGTATTCCTGGTTGCCGTTCCTCTCGTCATCGCTGCGGCGGGATTCGCGCTCAACGGCGGCATGGCCGCAGCTACGAGCGTGGCAAGCACCGCGTCTCTCGAATATGTAACGGTCGGTGCTGGGCAGTCGCTCTGGCAGCTTGCGGTTGAGATTGCGCCGGCGGCTGACCCGCGCGACGTCATCTCAGATATCGTCCACCTAAATCAGCTGACCGGTACGGAGATTCAGGCTGGTCAGCGTCTCGCGCTTCCGGCGAAGTACGCCCACTGAGACTCTTCCGTCCAAGTACGCCCACTGAGCACGGGACTAGTACAGTTTTGGAGTGGCTTCACTCTCTGACTTACCCATTCGTGACGACCTCCGCGGAAAGTCGCCGTATGGCGCTCCGCAAAAGGCGGTGAAGATTGCGCTCAACGTCAATGAGAACACTCATGCGATCCCGGAGCCTGTGGCTCGTGACATCGTCGAAGCCGTTGCGGGCGCGATCCTGAAGGTCAATCGCTATCCCGATCGTGAGTTCACTGGGCTGCGCGAGAGCCTTGCTGGCTATGTCGGCCACGGACTGACTCGCGACAATATGTGGGCGGCCAACGGCTCGAATGAGGTGCTGCAGCAGCTGCTGCAGGCATTCGGTGGTCCAGGGCGTAGCCTCCTCGGGTTCCCGCCCACCTATTCGATGTATCCCATCTTGGCGGCAGGCACCGGAACACAGTGGGTAGAGGGTCAGCGCGACGCCGACTACGAGTTGTCGTCGGAGACCGTGGTGCGAGCGATCCGAGACGCCGATCCAGACTTGGTCGTGCTCTGCTCGCCGAACAACCCCACCGGAACGCCGCTGTCTCTCGAGACCATTGCTGCGGCCTACGACGCTTGCAGGGGAGTGGTAATTGTTGATGAGGCCTACGCGGAGTTCATACCAGATGGTGAGTTGACCGCGCTCAGTCTGCTCGAAGGTCGTGAGCGGCTTGTCGTCTCTCGCACGATGAGCAAGGCCTTCGCGTTTGCAGGCGCACGCCTGGGCTATTTCGCTGCGGATCCCGCCGTGTCCGACGCTGTCCGACTGGTGCGACTGCCCTATCACCTCTCAGCATTGACGCAAGCGGCCGCGGAGGCAGCGCTCGCCCACTCGACCGAGATGCTCGCCATGGTGGACGATATCAAGGCGCAGAGAGACCGGCTTCTCGTGGAGCTGCCCAAGCTCGGCTATCCCGTCTGGCGCAGCTGGTCCAACTTCGTTCTTTTCGGGGGAGTCGCCAATCCTCACGCGGTTTTCGAGACGCTGCTGGAGCAGGACATCCTCATTCGAGACATCGGAATCCCACACCACCTCAGGGTGACAGCGGGCACCGAGGCCGAGACAACGGCGTTCCTCGACGCGCTAGCTAGGATTGAACGATGACCGAACAGCGGGTTGCTCACCTGAAGCGCGAGACGAGCGAGTCGAGCATCGATCTCTCGATCGATCTTGACGGGACCGGCGTGTCGCAGATCGACACCTCGGTGCCGTTCTTTGATCACATGCTTACTGCGTTCGCCAAGCACTCACTGGTCGACCTCACTGTGCGAGCGAGTGGGGACACCGAGATCGACGTACACCACACCGTTGAGGACATCGGCATAGTCCTGGGTAAGGCCATCCTGTCGGCGCTCGGAGACAAAGCGGGTATCTCGCGTTTCGGCGATGCCCTGGTGCCGTTGGACGAGGCGCTGGTTCGGGCTGTCGTCGATGTCTCGGGGCGTCCATACCTGGTGCACACCGGCGAGCCCGCAGGATTCGAATACCACCTCATCGGCGGCCACTTCACCGGGTCAATGGTGCGTCACGTTTTTGAGGCCATCACCTTCAACGCAGCACTCACCGTGCACGTCAATGTTCTGGGCGGTCGTGACCCGCATCACATTGCGGAGGCAGAGTTCAAGGCGTTCGCGCGTGCCTTTCGTCAGGCGGTAAGTCTCGACGCTCGGGTGAGCGGAATCCCTTCGACCAAGGGCGCACTGTAGCCGTGACTGCACCATTCGTCGTAGTGCTCGACTACGGCAGCGGCAACGTTCATTCTGCGGCTAAAGCGCTCGAGGCTGCCGGCGCACGGGTTGAATTGAGCGCCGACCGTGCGAAGGTGCTGGAGGCTGATGGCCTTGTCGTGCCCGGCGTTGGCGCTTTCGCGGCAGTGATGGATCGTCTGGCGCCGGTTGGCGGGGCTGAGTTGATTGACAAGCGTCTGGCCGGTGGACGCCCGGTGCTCGGAATTTGCGCGGGCATGCAGGTTTTCTTCGACCAGGGTATTGAGGGTGGAACCACAACGGACGGGCTCGGGCAGTGGCCTGGTACGGTCACCGAGTTGGATGCACCCGTGCTGCCCCACATGGGATGGAACACCGTAGAGGCTGCGGAAGGGTCGATTCTTTTCGACGGAATTGCGCAGGAACGTTTCTACTTCGTACACTCGTATGCCGCGCAGGAGTGGAGCCTCGAAGTGGTGCCTCCCTACCCGGGGCCGAGCTTAACCTGGGCCACCCACGGATCTCGTTTTCTTGCCGCGGTTGAAAATGGGCCGCTCTCCGCAACTCAGTTTCACCCGGAAAAATCCGGTGAGCCGGGAATACGCTTGCTGGGCAATTGGATCGCCAGCCTGCACAGCTATTAATGACGACCTAACCAGAAATGACATCATGAGCGAGTTCAACAAAGCCCCTGCCCTGATCTTGCTTCCCGCAGTGGATGTTGCCGGGGGCAAAGCCGTTCGCCTTACTCAGGGCGAGGCTGGCAGTGAGACCAACTACGGCGATCCGGTTGAAGCCGCGGCCGATTGGGTTGACCAGGGAGCCGAATGGATCCATCTCGTCGACCTCGACGCCGCCTTCGGGCGAGGAGACAACCGAGGCGTGATTAAGCGGGTCATCAAACAAGCGCGCGGCGTGAACATCGAGCTCTCCGGTGGTATCCGTGACGACGACTCCCTAGAAGCGGCACTTGCCACCGGGGCCAAGCGCATTAATCTGGGCACGGCTGCGCTAGAGAACCCGGAATGGGCCGCCCACGTCATTGCCGAATACGGCGAGGCGATCGCGGTGGGCCTCGATGTGCGCGGCACAACGCTTGCGGCGCGCGGCTGGACCAAGGATGGCGGCGACCTGTACCAGGTTATGGATCGGCTCGAGGAAGCTGGCTGCTGTCGTTATGTTGTCACCGACGTGACCAAAGATGGCACGCTTCAGGGCCCTAACCTCACTCTTCTGCGCGAGCTTGCCGAGCGAACTGATAAACCGTTGATCGCATCCGGCGGTGTGTCGAGCCTGGACGACATTGCCGAGTTGCGCGAACTGGTCAGATTCGGCGTGGAGGGCGCTATCGTCGGCAAGGCCCTGTACGCGAAGGCATTCACCCTTGCGGAAGCGCTGGATGTCGCCAGCGACTGATGACTGAGCACCCTGTGTCTGAGCACCCTGTGTCTGAGGAATCGAACGAGCACACCGCTCACGACCACCACTCCGCCCATGCGCACCCCGGCGGCCTCCACCCCGGCACTGATTCGGCAGGGGTGCCCTGGGCGGGACGTCATTTTGACCAGGAACCATCGTCTGGCGACGATGGCACAGCCCCAGCGGGGTTGATCGATGCGATAGCGCAGTTCCGTGCTGGCGATGGCGGGGAGCAATCTGTGGTTGCCGCGATCATCCAGTCGAGGCTGCTCATCCCACTCGTTGCGGCACTCGGCGAATCTGGTATTGGTCCGCACGGGCACCTTGTCGACAAGAGTGCCGAGTTATCGATCGTCACGGTTGCGGGGCCGGACGGGCGCGACGTTCTGCCCGCCTTCAGTTCTGTCGCGGCAATGCAGGGGTGGAATCCGAAGGCGCGCCCCGTGCCTGCGGATGCCGTGCGGGTTGCGCTCGCTGCTGCGAGTGAGCAGACCGACCTTCTGGTGCTCGACCCAACCTCCGAAACTGAGTTCGCGATCCGTCGTCCAGCGCTCTGGGCGATTGCCCAGTCACTGCCGTGGATCCCCAGCTACCTTGACCCCGAAGTGCTCGATGAGTTCATGGCCTCGGCCTCGGCCGAGACCAGCGTCGCCCGTATCGAACTGGCGCCGGGCGATCCGGATGCTCGTCTCGCTGGCCCGGAATTGATCGTGACTCTTGCCTTGGCTCCCGGCCTAGACCAGCAATCCCTCGACGCCCTGCTTGCGCGACTGCAGCAACGCTGGGCCGCGAGCGAACTCATCGCCGCCCGCGTCGACTCCTTAGCCGTAAAGCTAATCCCCGACGCCTAGCCTCATTCGCCAAGGACAACGGATTTAGTTGACCGGCCCCGTCCACTTTTCGCCCGCACCCTTTCCAGGCGCATCGGGGAACGGCGATGCTTCGCGGAAGGCAAGCTGCACCGAGCGCAGCCCGTCGCGCAGGGCGCGGGCGTGGTGATCGCCGAGATCCGCAGCACTCGCTGTGACGAGCCCCGCCATCGCGTTAATGAGCTTGCGTGCCTCGTCGAGATCGAGCTGGTTCTCCGGGTCATCCGCGAGGCCGCACTTCACGGCGGCCGCGCTGAGCAGGTGCACGGCGACGGTGTTGATAATCTCCACGGCGGGTACATCTG
>JBDTAD010000005.1:0-3196 GCA_039924815.1 Lacisediminihabitans sp. | reverse complement strand
CGCGACTGAACCAACTCCTCACCCTGATGCGCCTGGCACATCTGCGGGTTGACAACATCGCCGACTACAGCACCGACATCCGCGCCTATCTCGAAGCCCACAATGGACGTCCGCACCGCACCTACCGTGAGGCCTACGACGCCACGGCGGATGAGGCCGGGGTGCAGAAATTCAATAGCCTGTGGTCGGTTCCTGTCCAGATCGCGATGCGCGAGGCCCGCACAAAGAGGACTCAGGCACATACACAGCGGTAAGTAATGGTGTTACGACCTTGTAGGTCGTGATCGCCAGTAGTGCCGGACACCGGATCCGTCCCGGTTGTGGGATCGCACGTGAACATCTCCGCTGTGGTCTGGCAGCGCGATCTCGGCCAGATCGAGAGGCGAGATACTTGTCCCGAAATCACGTGTGGACTTCCGCACGTCATCGATCTCACCGGACGACAGGCCATAGCGCACGAACGCTGCATCGCCGTATTTGTCGGCGGCCTTCAGCCCGGCGAGGAACTGAGTGACGTCGATTCCTTCGTCTCTGTCGTGAGCCATCGCGAAGAGTTCAGTGTCGGTCCAGAGCTCAGATTTCCGGATAAACCAAAGGTCTATAAAATCGCGAGCCTCGCCGCGAGAGTAAATCGTTCCGACCTTGGCCGCTGCTGCATCCTGAATGTCTAGGACGGGACCGATCGAGATCTCGGCCGGGTTGTATCTCCGCCAGTCGAGGCTCATGTCTACTTCGACAACTTCGCCGGTGGTTGTCCGCGCTTCGAATTGGAAGAAGGTGCCTTCCTGTCTGATGGGAGTCACCACGAATCCATCTGCCTCCAATCGTGAAGTGACGGCTGCAATCGCGGCATCAAACGACTCGGCGTGCTCCACGGTACTGAACCAGTCGGCGTCGTCTGAAGGGCGGGAAACGATGCCGTGCTCGATGAGAGCCCCAGAGCCGGCCAAAGCGAATCCGAACTCACGGGACGCAGCTAGGCCTGAGCGCGTGACTGCACGTTGTGCTTCGGTGAATGCCACTACTCGGGCGTCACTAACTCAGGGAACTTGGACTCCCACAAAGCCTTGCAACGTGCCGGAAGTACGAACTTCGACCACGAGTTTATGAGAATGTCGCGACTGAGAAACTCGACCTGGTCGGCGACGGAACCGATCCGCAAGACCGGCTGGTACATTCGCTGGATGTCATCCCAGTCGGACAAGTCGAAACTCTTCCCGGGACCCCAGTACAGGTAGCGCGGCAACTCGACAACACCCGAGGCGGGGCCTTCGAGGTCGGTCAGTGCGTCCGGAGCATAATAGGTGATCGTGTCGGCGTAGACCAGCTTCTCCATCTCACACTTCCTTTCGCGTTCATTATCTCGCGGACTGGCGAGCGGCGGGCTTCAATTACGGGAGCTAGGCACTCTTTCCGCTACTGACAATGTGCGCGGCATAACCCGCTGGTGTGTCACGGCGACCAATCGCAGCGCTTCAAGCTTTGCAGAATCAATTCCTATCTCACCTAAATCGTAAGGCCGACATAGATTCGAAAGTCTTGCGGGCAATCTGTGGATAAGTCATCGGACTGCTCGTCTGGGGAGGAGGAGCAGGAGCAGCAAAAGAAGAAGAAAGAAGAAGAGCGAGTGCTAGAAAAGTAGGCCGAAGATGGCTCACGAGTGACGAGCACAAGCAGCAGCAGACGCCGACAGAGTCAGCGAAGGCAGCTAACCCGCCGCATCGCCACCATCGCCACCATCGGAACGATCGCCACCGAAGCGATAATCGTCCTGCGCCACCCAACGCACCCCTCGCTTATGGCTGACCAGAATCCCACGGAGCACTACCTCGGCGTCGTCACAAGCCCGGTGCAGCGCGCGGGCCCAGACAATGTCTGGGGGCGTGAGCGTGGCATCCGCATATCGTTCGAGCACGAAGACGAAGGAGTGCGCGCCGACGCTCTCTCTGAAGTGGCGGATCATGGACTGCAGCGTGAGGTCGGGCTGGTCTGGCGGGCGCGATGGTAGACCCTCAAGAGGCACTAGCAGCGGCAGTTGCACATCGTTCTCGTCGAGAAACAAGAGCCACAACTGTCGCTGTACGGCGCGGCCAAGAAGATCGGCAACACGCGCCTCAATGAGTGCACTAGTAGTCAGCGGAACGAGTTTCGCTTCATCGTATTTTGCAGGTGCCATCGGGCCATGATCTGGCACCGCGAAGATGTGGCGCGAGCTGTGGGAGGAATCCGTGAGTTACTCGCGCAATGACAGGCTGGGGAGGAGAGGATCGCGCCGAGTCGCTCTAGTCTTCGTCGTCCATACTGCTATCGGCATATTCCGCCGGAGCAAACCGGCGGAGGCACTGCCCGTCGACCTCGACTTCACTCGTGAACATGTCGAACGGGCGCACCCACAGCCCCTGCGTTCCGTAGAGCGCTCGGTAGACGACGAGCGGCTCCTCCGTTTCGGAATGATGGGCTACCCCGATCACCTCGTAAAGATTTCCCTTGTAGTGGCGATACAGGCCGGGAGTGATGTCATGGGCGCTGGGCATCTGGCTATTCTCCCGTGTCGGGATGAAGGCGAGCCAACGCAGGCACGGTTTACTACGATTGACCCCGACCCAGGGAGTTCTTGCATGACGATTACCGCATCCGCAGACGGATCCGCGCTCGGCAACCCCGGACCGGCCGGCTGGGCCTGGTACGTCGACGATGACAACTGGGCCGCGGGCGGCTGGAAGCACGCCACGAACAACCAGGGCGAGCTCACTGCTGTTCTCGAACTCTTCCGCGCGACCGAGCACGCCGGCGATGACCTGCTGATCCTGTGCGACAGCCAGTACGTCATCAATTCGGTGACCAAGTGGATGCCCGGATGGAAGAAAAAGGGCTGGCGCAAGGGCGATGGCAAACCGGTGATGAACCTCGAACTACTCAAACAGATCGATGACGCAATCACCGGACGCAAATACCGTTTCGAGTGGGTGCGCGGGCACGTCGGGCACGTACTCAACGAGGCAGCGGATGTCCGTGCCAGAGCCGCTGCGGAGGCCTACCAACGCGACGCTGCGGTTCCGTTCGGCCCGGGTTGGACGGGCGGGGCGGGCCACTCGGTAACGACGGTCGCAGCAACGCCCTCGGTCTCACCTTCGACGAACGCAGCCGAGCCGCTACCCGAGCAACTCAACACCGGCAGCGCGGACACCCTGTTCGA
>JBDTAD010000004.1:0-2071 GCA_039924815.1 Lacisediminihabitans sp. | reverse complement strand
CGCCACCCTCCCATACCGGGAATGGCATCCGGGGAATGCGGGAACGCGCGCACGCTGTCGGCGGTCAGCTTTCCGCTGGGCCTCGCGCCGAAGGCGGCTGGGCTGTGCGTGCGGTCTTGCCTCGAATGGGGAGCACGGTACTGGCTTGACCGACCCGACCATCCGAGTGGTGATCGCCGACGATCAACCCGTGATCGTCGCCGGATTTCGACTGATGCTCGAGGCAGAAGCCGACATCGACGTGATCGGCACCGCGACCGACGGGCTGGCCGCGGTCGCGATCACGGCGCAACTCCGACCGGATGTCGTACTCATGGATATCCGGATGCCCGGCATCGACGGCATCGAAGCGACCCGTCGCATTCTCGACGAAGGCAGCGCCGAGGCGGTGCTCATGATCACGACCTTCGACGACGAGGAGTACCTCCGCGAGAGCGCGCACGCCGGGGCATCCGGTTTTCTACTGAAGAACGCTGGACCCGACCTGCTCGCGGCAGCCGTGCGCAGCGCAGCCCGAGGCGACGCGCTCATCGACCCGGCCATGACTCGAGTGCTCCTGGAGCGCAGCGCACGGCTCACCCCGACCGAACACGTTTCTGCGGAATACGTCAGCAGACTGGGTACGCTCACTGAGCGGGAGCGCGATGTCTTGACGCTCATCGTTCAGGGACTGAGCAACGGCGAGGTGGGCAAGAGACTGTTCCTCGGCGAAGCGACGATCAAGACACACCTGGCAAACATCTTCACCAAGGTCGGCGCACGAAGTCGCGTAGGCGCCGTCATGTTCGCCTACGAAAGCGGATTTCTGAAGCCGCACTGGGCGACCGGGTGACTCGCGGGATTCGACGATGTCAGCGCCTCTCCGAGATGCTGTTCCCTCCGTCGATGATGATCACTTGCCCAGTAATGTATGACGCTCCCGGTGACGCCAGCCAGGCAATGGCGGAAGCCACCTCGTCTGGCGTGCCGCTTCGGCCAAGAGGAACATGGTGGCCAGCCACCGCCTCGTCTGGGAGTTGCGACTGTGTTGCAATCCACCCGGGCGCTACAGCATTTACTGTGATGCCGTGCTGCGCTTCGTCGACCGCCAACGCGCGCGTGAGTCCGACCATTCCGGCCTTTGCGGCTGCATAAGACACATCTGCGCGAGAAGCCATGACAGGACCAGTCAGACTCGAAACGTTGACAATGCGCCCCCAACCGGTGTTCCGCATCGCTGGCACAGCCGCCCGTGAGACCAGGAACGCCGTCGTGAGGTTTGATGTCAGCGACGTGTTCCACGCGGCTACGCTCGTCAAAATGTCACCAGAGTCCATCTGGGCGTCGTTCACTGTGACCATGCCCGCATTGTTGACCACGATCGAAGGCACCGTTCCGGACTCGCGCAGCTCATTGAAGAGCGCTCCGACTTCGTCCTCGGTATCCAGCCGCGTCACGTGACCGGTCGCGTCGATGCCGAGACTCCGCAGCTCCTCCACGCGCGAGTGTATGCGGTCCGTCGTCGATGTCAGTACTACCCGGGTGCCGCGACTGCCAAGCTCTCTAGCCGTCGAGAAGCCGATCCCGCCTGGGCTGCCCGCTCCAGTGATCAGGGCACACAGCGGCTCCGAACGCGAAGGTTCGATGGTCAATATCCCGTGGTCAGAACGTAATCGAGCATATCGACGAAGTAGTCGGCTGACGCCTTGTCGAGACACAGCGGCGGCTTTGTCTTGAGGACGCACAGACGTTCGCCCGTGGGTTGGATGACTACACCCAGTTCGAGCATCCGCTCGCAGATGGCGGCGGTTTCGCTCGCCGCTGGTTCACGCGTAGCTCGGTCGCGCACGAACTCCACACCGAGGTAGAGGCCGGAGCCGTGCACCGCGCCGATCAACTCGTGCTTCTCGGCGAGCAGGGCCAGTCGTCCCTTCAGGTGCCGGCCCACATCCCGTGCATTCTGCTGCAACCCTTCGTCACGCACGGCATCAAGCACGGCCAACCCGACCTCGCTCGACACGGGGCTGCCGCCCGCGGACGAGAAGAAGTATCCCTGGTTGCGGTACTGCTCGGCAATCTTGCGGCTCGTGAT
>JBDTAD010000003.1:0-6642 GCA_039924815.1 Lacisediminihabitans sp. | reverse complement strand
GCTCGGACGGATGGCCACCGCCGCCGAGATTGCCGAACTCGTCGTGTATCTGGCCTCGGGCAAGCAGGGGTATCTCACGGCCACCACCGTGGTTATTGACGGCGGCCTGATGCAGGGGAGCGTCGGGCTTTAGCTCGCGCCTACGCGAACTGAACGGTGTGTTCCTGGTCTAGGCGTGGCATCCGAGTGCGATACGAGCCCTCGGTGGGATGCCCGATGTTGATGACGAGGAAAGCTCCCCAGCGTCCATCCGCGAAGAAGTCCGTGTCAATCGCGCTCGCATTGAATCCGCCCATTGGCCCCGCAGCGAGGCCCAGGGCGCGAATGGCAAGGATGAAGTAGCCGGCCTGAAGCCAGGAGTTGTTACGAGCAGCGTCGAGACGGGGATCCTCGTTGTTGGCGAAGAACTCGGTCAGATGCGCCATGTGCGGGGTCGTGATGGCGATGTTCTCGTGCCACGAGCGGTCGAAGGCGAGCACAGCGACCGCTGGTGCAGCAAGAGTCTTATCGCGGTTCTTATCGTTCATGGATGTGCCGAGTCGCGCCCGACCTTCGGGAGACTGCACAAAAAGCACACGCATGGGCTGAAAGTTGGCCGAAGTGGGGGGCCACTTCGCGAGATCCCAGATCGACCGAAGTTCCTCATCGCTCACCGCTGTTGGCGCGAAGCTGTTCGCTGTTGCAGCCTTCGTAAAGAGCGTTTCCAGGCTCGTGCTGTCGAGCTGTTCCCGGATGTGGGCGGGGGCGGTGTCGAGAACGGTGGTCATTCGCTTCCAATTCTGGGGTTACTTCTAATTGGCTAGTATCACGTGTCAGACTAGCACCGAGTAAGCTGCTGGTGTGAACCAGCAATCCCCAACGCAAACGCAGGCAGTGCCTGATCGTCGAGACGCGCTGATGTGCGACAAGGCACTCGCACTCGCATTCGGCTTTCTTGGCAAGCGCTGGAACGGCGTCATTCTCGCGACCCTGATGCAGGGCACAGCGTCCTTTTCTGAGTTGCGTCGCGCGGTCACGGGCATCAGCGACTCTGTGCTCTCCGAGCGTCTCAGCGAACTCAGTGCTGCCGGTCTCGTGAGCCGCACGGTCGACGAAGGCCCGCCGGTTGCGGTCACTTATGCGCTCACGAGGTCGGGCACTGCGCTGCTGCC
Organism: Lacisediminihabitans sp.; assembly: GCA_039924815.1. Lineage (GTDB taxonomy): Bacteria > Actinomycetota > Actinomycetes > Actinomycetales > Microbacteriaceae > Parafrigoribacterium_A. The sequence continues at coordinate 5,491 of JBDTAD010000003.1, read as the reverse complement.
GGCACTGACGGAGCTAACGAGTTGGGCGCGGGCCAACCTCACACTTGATTCAACTGTCGCCTAGCTCCGCGCGCTGGTGCCGCGGTTGAACGTGGCTGAGCGCCAGCGCACGATCAATCGCTAGCCACGCTGTAACAGCGCGGTCATCGCACCAGCAACGGACTGCACCTTGTCTCCGGCGTCGGGGGATCGCCAGGCCACAACGCCGTCGGGCCGCACAATGACGGCGCCGTTTTGCTCGATGCCGTAGGACGCCGCGAAGCTGCCCGAAGCATCCACCGCATCCGACTTCGGACCCACCGTGTATGGCCGCAGCGGTACGCCATCACGCTTGGCCACAGCGTTGGCGGCATCACGCCACGCGTCACCGTCTGAGCCGGCGAGGAGAACGTAACTGTCCTCGAAAAGGTCATGCAGAGAACGGGATGCGCCGCCATGCGTCACGTCGATGTGCGGCGCGCGCGAGCCAACATCGGTGAGGTTTGCCCGCGGGTCAACAACGTCGCACTCACCGCTCTCGGGAACCTTCTGGCCCTTCGGATCGATGATCGCGGCGGACCGGTAGACCGTCCCTAGTTCGATTGCCTCGGCTGAGCGAGGCTCGGCGAGTGGTTTCGGATCGAGGGTCGCGCGCTCGGCATAGCGGCCGGCATAGATGGAATATGCCTGCTCCATCGTCATCAGGCCCGCCGGGCGTCGTTCGGCGTCGTAGCTGTCGAGCAGCGCGGGCTGTGCGACTCCCTTGAGCACCATCGCGAGCTTCCAGGCCAAGTTGTGGGCATCCGCGACACCGGTGTTTCCGCCCCAACCGCCGGTGGGCGGCATGGTGTGGGCGGCATCGCCGGCGAGAAAGACTCGGCCGGAACTGTAGCGTTCGGCCGAGTCCGCTGATGCCTCCCAGCGCTGCACGCTGTCGATTTCGATCGGCACGTCGTCGGCGCATCCGAGCGCAATGCGCACGTACTCGCTGCAGCGTTCGTCACTCAGATCGGCGATGAGATCGCGCTTTTCGCCCGTCGCTGGGTCGTTCACGGAGAAGATCGAGAGGAACCCGGCTTGGCTGTCGAGCGAGAACCGGAAGAACCCGAGCAGGTTCGGGTTGAGCACGTAGATGACACTCAAGTTGCGGTCGCCGATCATCTCTTTCATGTCGGCGCGGAAGTAGATGGTGATGCACTCAGAGCTGCCGTGACCCTGCAGGGCGATCCCGAGCTGGTCCCGGGTGTTGCTGTGTGCACCGTCGGCGGCCACCAGATACTGCGATCGCACAGTCTGTGATTCACCGGTAGCGCGGGAAGTGATCGTGGCGGTGACTCCGTCCGCATCCTGGCTGAAGGATGTCAGCTCGGTTCCGAAACGGTGCTGGGCACCGCGGGCCGCCGCAGCCTTCGCGAGCACGGGTTCCAGGCTCACCTGGGTAATGAACAGGCGCGGGGTGATGCTGAGATCTTCGACGCCCTCGTTCCAGGACTTGTAAAAGTACTGCAACTCTTTGCCGCAGAGGCTCTCCACGGCAACGATCGCGCCGTTCTGCTCGAAGTCGAGCGCTGCGGCCTCCTCAACCTCCGCCTGTACTCCCGCGTGCCGAAAGATCTCCACGGTGCGTTGGTGAAAGGATGCCGCGCGCGGATGGATAGCGGTACCCGAGTGCCTCTCGACAACTAGATTTTCAATTCCGTAAGAAGAAAGCAGCAGTGAGGTTGTCAGCCCCACCAGGCTTCCTCCGGCAATCAGAACCGGTACCTCGAGGTCGGCTGTGGGCGTGGTCTCATTTGACATAATCGACTCCATTGTTGATCGGGTGTCAGATCACGAAGGAGGGACGTTCGGTCAGAGAACTCCGCTGGGTGATTAGTTGAATTATGGATTCACCCTGCACAACTGTCAAGTAATACTGCACAATGAACTTTTCGACTCTTCTGCGTAATCCCGCAAAATGCGCCATTTATTATCAGATTCGCCGAGAAAACTCCAAAGGAGGCTGGCGCGAATGTTCAGTTGAGGTCGACACTTCGTCACCATCGCTCTCGCAACTCTGGGATAGCGTCGGGCGCGACTGCATCGCCGGGCGCGCTCCTTAGCGCGTACCGGCCTCACCTTCGGCTGGTCTATGGGCGACGATCGCGATGGCAACGAGGGACCGCTTGTTCTTGAGGAAGGTGGCGCGCATCGCGAGCACCCTGCGGCGGGCAGCTGGATGGGCGATGAGATTCCGCGCGAATCGTGCCGTTCCAGCGAATCCCTCGTCGGTAATCACGCGCCTGGCCTGGAGCAGCGCCATCGGCGAGGTGTCGATGTAATCGATGACCAGACCACAGTCCTCCAGAAGTGCCCTCCACTCCGCTGTCGTCTGCGGGCGTGCGTTGACCTTCATCGTCTTGGCAAGGGCCATGCGGAGCTCGGTCTTAGTCTCGTCGGCAAGGTCGGCCGGGGTAAGGCACAGCTCGTGAATCGCGTACCGTCCGCCGGGGCGAAGGATGCGCGCTGCTTCGGCAACGATCGCACGCTTGCCTTTATCACCCTGCATCGTCAGCATCGCCTCCCCGATGACCACGTCTGCGCTTTCGGACGGCAGTCCAGTCTCCGCGGCATCCGCCACGACAACCACTGCGTGCTCACCGACAACGCTGCGCACGGTGTTCACCGCATCGGGATCACTGTCCACTCCGGTGTAGGAGAGGGGACTGTGAGCGGCGATATCGACCGCGGTGCGTCCGAGTCCCGGAGCCAACTCGACGACATCCGCGCCACTGATCCCGGCGTGCTGCAAAAGTTTCGTCGTCAACTCAACACCACCGGGGCGCAGCACGCGCTTGCCAAGACGCGCGAGCAGCCAGTGGCTGGGCACGTCGGTATCGGAGCGTTCAGCCATCGGTAGCTCGCTTGATGTTGTGACCATGTGATCGTCTCTTTTCCTGCATGCATCCGAGTTCTCGGGCTCTGCTTGCGGTTAGGATAACCTAACTAATGGTGTGCAGGCTGTCCGCGCCCGCAGGTAGTAGTCAGCACTGATGCCGGAGAGGGTCGCGACTTCATCGCTCCGGATCCGGATCAGCTGCACGAGAACCTCACTCACCCGGAGCTCGAGGCGCTCGACCTGGGCCAAAAGCTAACGGATGTCGGTGGGGTCGGGCAGAATGGTGCTCAGCCGATTTCAAGGCCCGACTCCGCCTCTACCGGGCAACTCCACAGCCACAACACTCCATAGCTACAGTTGCATCCACCAGAACACGTCGCGCTGGCTGTGCTGCTGTTTGGCTCATAACCGCACACCACGGAAGGCACCATGCTCGGAAAACTTCTCCTCCGCTATTTGAAGCCATACAAGTGGCTGCTCACGGGCGTACTGCTGTTCCAGTTTGCCTCCGCTATGGCGTCCCTGTACCTGCCGAGCCTCAACGCTGACATCATCAATAAGGGTGTAGCCAAGGGCGACACCGGCTACATCTGGTCCACCGGAATCCTGATGCTCGTCATCTCGCTCGGGCAGATCATCTGCGCGATCGTGGCCACTTTCTTCGCAGCAAGGGCGGCGATGCTCATGGGGCGCGACATCCGCAACGGTGTGTTCGAGCGGGTCAGTGCCTTCTCTGAGCGAGAGGTGTCGCAGTTCGGCCCCGGCTCGCTGATCACGCGCAATACCAACGACGTGCAGCAGGTGCAGATGCTCGCGATGATGGGCGCCACCATGCTGGTCACCGCACCGCTGTTGGCGATTGGAGGCATCATCATGGCACTGCGGCAGGATGTCGGCCTCAGCTGGCTCATCGCGGTTGCCGTGCCCGTGCTGCTGTTCATCGCCATCCTCGTCATCGGGCGCATGGTTCCGCTCTTCCGTCGAATGCAGAAGAAAATTGACGCGATCAACCGCATCATGCGCGAACAGCTCACCGGTATTCGCGTCGTGCGTGCCTTCGTGCGCGAAGACATCGAGGCAAAGCGCTTCGAAGGCGCTAACCACGACATCATGGTCATCGGTCGCAAGGTCGGCGAACTTTTCGTTCTGCTCTTCCCGCTCGCGATGCTCGTGCTCAACGTCACGGTCGTCGGGGTTATCTGGTTCGGTGGCATCCGCGTCGACAATGGCAGCATTCAGGTCGGCACTCTGTTCGCCTTCATGGCCTACATCATGCAAATTCTCATGGGCGTTCTCATGGCGAGTTTCATGACCATGATGATTCCGCGCGCGGCAGTCAGTGCCGAGCGCATCAGCGAGGTGCTCGCGAGCGAGTCGACGCTCGAGCGACCGAAGGATGCCGTCACGACCTTCCCGACCCGCGGAACGGTCGAGTTCCGCGACGCAAGCTTCACCTACGCTGGTGCCGAACATCCGGTGCTGGCCGGTGTCACTTTTCTCGCCCAACGAGGCGAGACGGTGGCGATCGTCGGCTCAACCGGTGCGGGCAAGACCACGCTCGTTTCTCTTATCCCGCGACTTTTCGACGTGACGGGCGGCAGCGTGTTTGTCGGGGGAGTCGACGTGCGCCAGGCCGATCTCGACCTGCTCTGGGATAGCATCGGATTGGTGCCGCAGCGTCCCTTCCTGTTCAGCGGAACCGTCGCATCCAATCTGCGCTTCGGTCGTGAAAGCGCAACCGATGAAGAGCTGTGGAACGCCCTCGAGATCGCCCAGGGTCGCGAATTCGTCGCCGAGATGGAGGGCGGACTGAACGCGCGCATCGCGCAAGGTGGTACCAACGTTTCCGGCGGGCAGCGGCAGCGGCTCGCTATTGCCCGCGCTATCGTGCACAGGCCGAGCGTGCTCGTTTTCGACGACTCGTTCTCTGCGCTCGACCTCACAACGGATGCCCGGCTGCGGCAGGCACTCTGGCGCGAGTTGCCGCAGGTGACCAAAATCGTCGTCGCTCAACGCGTGTCGACGATTGTGGACGCCGACCGCATCGTCGTACTCGACGACGCACGCATGGTGGGGCTCGGAACGCACGACGAGCTGCTTGAAACTTGCGAAACCTACCGTGAGATCGTCGAATCCCAACTCGGAGTGGAGGCGCAGTCATGAGCACCAACACCCCTGTTCCACTCTCCGAAGACGAGAAGCTCGAGCTTGAACTCGCGGAGCAGGCCCGCCTCGGAGCCGACGACTGGACGAGCGTCAAGCCCGGCAAGGCAGAGAACTTCGGCAAGAGCTTCGGTCGCCTGCTCGGCCTGCTGAAACCGCACGCCATCGGGTTCGCCTTCGTCTCGCTCCTCGGAGCAATTGGGGTGTTGCTTTCGGTGATCGCGCCGAAGGTGCTCGGTGAGGCGACGAACATCATCTTCGAGGGCGTCATCTCGAAGAACCTGCCCGCAGGCGTCACCCAGGCTCAGACGGTGGAAGGCTTGCGGTCATCCGGCCAGACCGACCTCGCCAACATGGTCTCTGCCATGCACCTCACTCCCGGCAAGGGCGTCGACTTCATCGCACTCAGCCACATACTGATGTGGGTGCTCGCCCTGTATGTTGGTTCATCCATTCTCAGCTGGGTGCAGG
>JBDTAD010000002.1:0-5478 GCA_039924815.1 Lacisediminihabitans sp. | reverse complement strand
GGTGAAGACTTGCGCGACGGTTGTGCGCGGGTCTCCGTGCTCAACGAGACCAGCGATCTCGGCAAGCTCGCTGGTGTTGGCCTCGACAACGAAGAAGATGGCTGTGATGTCGCGGTCGGTCAGAAGGTTCGGATCGATGGGTTGGCTCAGCGTCACGAATCGGCCGCCCGGTCTGACCATTCCGAGTGCAGCCGTGGCTGCGGGGCCGCCAACCGCATCGATCACGACGTCAGCCTGAACACGGGCGCTGGATTCCGTCAGCGCCTCGTAGTTCAACACGACATCTGCTCCCAGGCCCGCAACGAAATCGAGGGCCCCTTTGCCGGCAGTCGCTGTCACGTGTGCGTGGCGATGTGCCGCAAGTTGCACAGCGAAAGAACCGACGCCGCCGGCACCTCCGAGCACAAGCACATGTTCGTGCGGCTGCACCTGGGCGTGATCGAAGAGCGCTTGCCAGGCCGTCAGTGCCGCGAGTGGAAGAGTGGCGCTCTCCACATGGCTGACAGAGACGGGGCGCAACGCAAGATCTGACGCCGGAGTCGCCACATACTCGGCCGCGCCGCCGTTTCGATTGAATCCGATGCGGCCGTAAACCTCGTCGCCCCGCGCGAAGCGTGAGACACCGTCTCCGACGTCTTCCACGACTCCCGAAACTTCGTGAGCGGGGATGATCGGTGTGCGATCGTCACCGTTCTCTGCACGCCACGTCTCATCCCAGCTGAGTTCGCTGAACGTGATTCCTGCCGCGTGCACCCTGACGAGCACTTCCCCAGGGCCGGCGACGGGCACGGGAGCGTCTTCATAGGCCAGCGTCTCGGCACCACCACGGTGGTGGGCTCGAAGTGCCTTCATAGTATTCACAGCGATTCCGATCTCCTTGAGTTGCAGTTACAGGCCCTGCGCCGTGAGCCAGGTCAGAACGCTGTCGGCGACGTCTTTCCAGCCTGCGTCGATGGCGAGTGAGTGGCCTCTGCCCTCGAACTCGGTGAATTCAGTGACCGCGGTCGAGTGCCGATACAGCTTGAAAGCCGACTTAGTGGTCACCTCGGGAGCCGTGTGGTCATTGCCTCCTGCGATCAGTAGCAGCGGGCCGCGCCCATCGTTGTGGGTGTCGACTTTGTTGGCTGCATGCGGGTTGAAGTTTCCTGCAGCGACCTCGAACAGGGGCTTCGCCGGCGAGGGGATGTTCCACGCGTTATAGAGGGCATCAGATTCCTCCTGGCTTACCGCATTGCCGAATCCGAACCGAAACTCTTCGCTTGTCAGCGACACTGCTTTATGGATATTCGCCGGATTGCCTAGGCCAGGAAAGCCTGCGCGTAGCTGTGCAAGAGGCAGCGGCAATACGCCCTTAATCTGGGCGGGATCGATCGCAACACCGGCGACGCCGAGCCCTTCACCCATGAGGAGTTCGGTGATCAGTCCGCCGAAGGAGTGGCCGATGATGATCGGTTCATGCTCGAGCCCGGCGATGACGGAGTTCATGTAGTCCACGACCTCGGTGAGGCTCTTGCCTGCGACGGCGTCGGGGTTAGCGCGCGCTTCTTCGACAGTTGCCGCTTCGCCCGGCCAGCCCGGTGTGATCGGTTCGTAGCCGTTTTTGTGAAACAACTCGACCCACGGCTGCCAGGAGCTGGAGTGCAGCCAAAGGCCGTGGATGAAAACGACGGGTGTGCGTGAATCAGACATGATGAGCTCCCTGCTGAAGGCTTGCGTCCGGTTGGGCGTTCTTCAACAGTGCCTGCACCGTGATGTGCGGCGAATCAGTCACGCGACTGGTCAGTGACTGCTCCCGATGTCTTGGTCACTGCGTCAGGCCGGTCCTGCTCAAGCGCGTCTCGAAGCGATGAGCGGCTGACGATGCCGAGCTTGGGAAAGATCTTGTATAAATGGGAGCTGACAGTGCGCGCTGAGAGAAACAGCTGAGCGCCGATCTGCTTGTTCGTCAGACCCTGCGCGGCAAGTCGGGCGATCTCGATCTCCTGAGGGCTGAGCGTTGTCACGCGAGGGCCCGTTCGACTGGCTCGGTCAGTCTCGGGGAGCTGGCTGGCCGCGATGCCGGCCGCGCGGAGTTCTTGACGAGTGCGCTCGGCCCACGGCTCAGCACCACACAGTTCAAAAGCTGCCAACGCCCGGCCGAGCTCATCCCGGGCAAGTGTCATCGCCCGATTGCGACGCAGCCAGCCGCCGTAGTTCAGCCGCACTCGAGCGTGGTCGAAGGCGAATTCGGCGGCGCCCTCGACGGCGAGAGCCTGCTGGTACAGGCTGCCGGTCGATTCCTGATCCTGACGGACGGGGCCGTGGTCCGTCACGCTCACGGTGTCGGCCGTTAACGCCAGGGCACCCAGCGTCATGAGCGCGTAACGGGGTGAGATCAATTCGAACCGCGCGTCTCGTGCGGCCAGCGCGTGGGCGCGCGCCTCCTCCTTTCGACCCGAGAACACCGCTGCTTCAACGAGGTCGAGCAGCATGCGGGGGGCCTGCTCGCTGTGCGGAGTGAAGGTTCCAGGCATAGTGACCGACGTCGCATGGCGATAGGCACCCTCCCAATCGCCCTGAGCCAAGGCGTTCACCGTGCCGATGAGTGACGCGTACTGCGTGAGAAGGCCGACGGAGCGCTCACGCCCCCATCTATCGACGGCCGCTCGATGCCGGTCGGCTTCGACGGAATGTCCACGCAGGGCTGCTGCCATTCCCAGGTAGCCCCTGAACTGGTGGGCAAAGAGCGCATATCCGTAAGTCTCAGCAAGGGTCAGGCCACGGCTGGCAGTGGCATCGGCAGAATCCAGGTCACCGATCGCGATGTAGTCGAGGGCCAGTACCTCAAGCCCGACCATCACATTCGTGATGGCCCCCGTGGCACCCTCGTGATCAACGATTCGATGCACGTAAGACCGATAATCAGCGACCGCATCCACGTAAAACGCTGCCACCGCGTACCGCATTGCGCTCCAGGGTTCACGGTTGGCCTCGACGTCGTCGAAATTATCGGCCAGCCGGGAACGAACCGAGTGACCCGAGCGCGCGACATCCCCCCAGGCGTCACGGTACACGTGCGAGACGGCATCCACTCGGGACCCGAACCGTTCGATTTCTGAATCCGTCGACGCCCACACGCGGGCATCACCCGAAAATAGGCTGAAGGTGATCAGAACATTCAGCGCGCGCTGAAACGCCTCGTGAGAGACGGAATCCGTCGGGGTAGTTCGCAGCAGCCTGAGGAGCCCACGATGGGCGTCATTCACTTCGCCGTTTCGGTACAAAAGAATGTACATCTCCGAGACGGTGGCGGCGTACGGGTCTGCATCATCCACCGGTCCCCGACGGGACTCCTCAAGAAGCTGCGCCGAGACTTCAAGTTGGGCGCTCTGGCCCGCAATGTAGGCCGCGTCGGCAAGTCGACGAGATCGATCCATGATGTTTGGGCTCAATTCCGCGGCCCGAGTCAGAGCGGAGACGGCTGAACTTGCTCCTCCGCGCATGGTCACAAGCCGTGCCGCTTCAACGAGTGCGAGCGCGACGCTCTCATCCGGCCCTGTCGCTGCCCCTGCGAGATGCCAGGCGCGCCGCTCTGGGTATGCGGTCGACACTAGGGCAAGATCCGCATGAGCTGCGCGGCGCTCGGCGCCGGTCGAAGCCTGCACGATAGCGGACCGAACGAGGGGATGCCGGAACCGGTAACCGATGCCACCCGACTCACCGACCAACAACCCCAGAATGACGGCCTCCTCGGCGTGACTGGGTGTGTATAGCCCGGCTGCGGGCCTGCTCTTAGAGCTACCCCAGCCGATCTGACCGCTCAGTGCTGCGCGCAACAGTTCGCCTCGAACTTGTTCAGAAAGTTCATCTACCCGTACCGCGTAAATGCGCTCGAGTCGCCGACTCAACGGAAGCTCGATCGAGAGCTCAGTGACCGCTGCCTCATTGTCGACGCTGGCCCGGGCAAGCTCCTCCAGAGCGAGTGGGTTGCCGTCGGCGCCAGCGAGTACCCGTTCTCGAAGTCCTGACTCGAGCTGCGGGGAGATCCTTGTGAGCAAGAGATTGGCGTCATCCGCCTCAAGCGGCCGAACATCTATTTCAGTCAGGCGACTCGAATCGAATGCAGTATCCGTGCCGGAACGGGCAGAGATCAGGGTTGCGGCATCAATACCGCGCAGTCGACGCACCACAAATGCCAGAACCTCTGCGCTCGCCTGATCGAACCACTGAACGTCATCAAGCACCAGCAATAGGGGATGCGACTTCGCGGAGAGGCTGATGAGATCAAGCGCGGCAGCAGCGATGCCGGGCAGCTGTGAACCCACCGGCCCCCCGCCACCCAACGCGGCCAGTATGGCGGTCTGCTCCCGAGCGCCGAGCTGATGTGTCAAGTCGAGCACGGGGTACAACAGTTGGTGAAGGCTCGAGAAAACCATAGCCGTCTCGTTCTCGACGCCCGATGCTCGAAGAACTCGAATGCCCGACGCAACTGCCAGGTCGTCAGCCGCATCCAACAGAAAAGTCTTACCGACCCCTGGATCACCGCGCAAGAATGCCACGCACTGAGAACCCCCGCGACCGAAAACGACATCAGTGATTCGGTTGAACTCTCGGTTGCGACCAAGAAGATCCGCGTGCGCAGGCGCGTCAGACACCCCAACCATCACCACCCAGAAGCGAGTGCGTCAGGATATGCACTCCGTTAGGGCCAACCGTATGAGAAACGCACCAGACCGCGCAAGATCCTCAGGTCGTTGGTCGACCAACAGCTCTCCCGAAAAGGGGGGACTGTTGAGGGTCGAGGACGGGGTGAAACCTGGTATGACCTCGGCTGAGGCGGGGTCAGCGTCGCTATCTCACAACTGGTTCCTGGAGCTGGTCGTGCCCGAATTTGCACGGCAGCGTTCTCACCACGGACGCCACCGGCATCTCATATCGCTGGGGATACGAGGTGTCTCTCACCGCCACTGCCTCAGCGGCCGGCCAAGAACTTGGTCAGGTCCCGCGTGATGACGCGTTGCACCTTTGACGTGCTGACCGTGGCCGTGCCGTCCCCGGCCTGCACACCGTAGTCGCCGAAGCGGGCGTGATTCGAGCCCGCGATCTGCACGAAGGTGGCGTCGGCTGGCAGCAGCGCGGCAGCATCCTTGATCTTGCTCGGTGTGCTCAGCCCGTCTGTGCTGCCACCGATGCTGAGAACCGCGAGCTTTCTCGCTGAAAGGTCGTTGGCGCAGTAGCTTCCGAACAGGATCAGTCCGGTCACCTTGGGCTGATCGGCGTACTGGCAGGCGCGCACCCCGCCAAGCGAATGGCCACCTACGTACCAGCTGTGGATGCCGCGGGCGTCGCTCGTGAAGTCGCCGAGGGAGCGCTGGTCGAAGAACGCGAGGTTCAGGATCGGCTTGGTGATGACGACCGTGAGGCCGTCCTTCTCCACCGCGCCGGACAGCTTGTAGAGGTAGGCGTCCGCAGCAACCTTGGCTCCGGGGATGAAGACCA
>JBDTAD010000001.1:0-3175 GCA_039924815.1 Lacisediminihabitans sp. | reverse complement strand
TCAGTACTCCCTTCGCTGTCTCAGGATTAGAGGCCGCGAGCAGCGCGCCGTATGCAATGAGAAGAAATGCAGGGAGCGTCGCTCCAAACGAAGCCCACAGCGATGCTGCTGCTCCCGAACTGGACGGACGCTGGTACCGGGCGAGATCCCCACTACTGGAGGCCCACACCAGACCGATGAAGCTGAACACCAGAACGACACCGGTCACAACGAGGATCCACGGACCATCGCCCATGGTCAGCGCGGTACGAAAATCAACCTTCCCCGTTGTGAGGATGAGCAGCCCGACGATGATGAGGCCCGACAGCACACTGAGGACGAGTTGAACGCGCGCAAACAAGTGATACCCGAACAGTGCTACTAGGAACGCGAGGGCGAAGCCGACGATCACGCCCAGGTAACTCAGCTGGACTTCGTTACTCATGCCACCGGGCGACGCTGTGGTGAGCATGCGGGCCGCGCACACGCCCACGAGCCAGAGCAGCACGGCACCCCAGAACAGTCTGGTAACGAGCGCGAGAATTGCGGGCACGATGTTGCCAGACAACCCGAACGTCGCGCGCGATACCACGATGGTCGGTTGTCCGCTCCACTTGCCAGCGAGGGTACCGAGGCCGAGCGGTAGAAAGGAAATTGCTACGCCAATAAAAGCTGCCAGGATGGCCTGGCGAAGACTCATCCCGAGGCCGAACAGCGCCGCACCGAACGCAACGCTTACTAGTGAAGTGTTGGTGGCGAACCAGAGCCAGAACATCCGCCCGGCGCGGCTGGCCCGCAGCTCGACGGGCGTCGCTTCGTCTGCACTCAACTCAATGCTGAAGATTGGCACCTTTGTCGGCTCGTTGTCGACCACAACCTGCTCGCCGGTAGCTACCCGCGGACTCAGCACAGGCTGAATGGGGGCGCTCGCCGTCTCGGCGGGAACGACCACAACACCCTCTGACGTCACAGGGAATGCACTGGGCAGCGGGTCGAACGCGCGGTCCGTCTCATCTACCTCATCAGCCGGTTCGACGTCGACAGCGGGAATGATGACGTGCTGGGACCCGGTCGGGCTCGACTCTGCCTCGAGTGGTGTGTGGAGCAGCGAGAAGGGCTGGGCCTCAGCATCGCTGACCGGAGGTGTGACTGCGCTGGCTGCCAGCGGGAACGTGTGAGATTCCGGTGCGACGGCGCTACCTTCCGCGGGCCCTGCGTCAGCTTCCGGCACGCCCGTGAGTAGCGCGTCAAACGGCGACGGCGGGGAACCAGCATCTAGCGCGGCTTCTTGCGGCACGTCTGCTTCGGCCGTCTGACCAGTGCGTGCGGTGTCGGTCGCGTCCGGTTCCTCGCTGGACAGTGTTTGAGCGGGTTCTACGTCCGCAGCTTCGGCAGGTTCGCGGATTGGTATTGCGGCATCCGGCGCTTCGGCTTCGGATTCGAACTCGAGCGAGGTCTCTCTGAGTGCGACTGCTGGCGGTTCTTCTGGCCGTACTCCAGGTGACTCTGCGGGCGGCTCCCCGGACGTCGCTGGGGAGTGTTCTTCCGGTTCAGATGAACCAGCTTCTGAGTGCTGCACAGGAGTCGGCTGCGCCTGCTCCGCTGCAGCTGGCTGGGCCCACAGCATCGGGCTCACGGTGTTCGGGTCGACGAGTTCGTGCAATACCGGCGTCTGCACTGTGGGAAGCACTGCGGGAAGCTCGGCATGGTCGTCAACGATGACCCCGTCATCCGGCACCGCTTCTGCGGTTAGCGAATCCTCTGCCCGCGGCTCGGTCACGCCCGGTGTTTGATCCGCAGTGCTGTCTGCAGCTTCGTCCGCAGTGTCTACTGGAGCTTCGTCTACAGTGTCAGCTTCACCCGACTCTGACGCTAGGGGCGGGTCCTTCGCAGCTTGCGGTTCTGTCAGCTCCATCCAGGGCGGCAGGAATACGAGGTGATCGCTGAGGTTCGGCCCTTGCAGTTCTGCGACTTCGACGCGCTCCTCGAGACGCGGCGGAGGAAACTGCTCCAGAAAAGGTGTCGGGACTTCGGACGACTGCGCAACCGCCCCAGGCTCCGGCTGCGCTGGCTGCGCTGATTCGGGCGCGAGTGCTTCAGGTACGAATGGCTCAAATATAGCTGCTTCCGGCACAGCTGCTTCCGGCACAGCTGCTTGCGGCACAGATGCTTCCGGCACAGATGCTTCCGATATGGACGGTCCAGGTCCGGAGGCGAAGCCCCCCGGGCCCGTGGGCACAGTGCCCTGGACCGGTGGCTGAGCATGATCGCCATCACCTGGCATGGGAATGATCGAGATCACACCGGTGAAGGTGGGGATGGCGTCAGCGATCGATTCGAGTGCTTCCGGTGTGCCTATGGTGCGCATCCGCTGTTCCCAGGCGGTAAATTCCTGCGCCTCTTGTTCGCGCAACTGAAGCTCAGCCTGCAGAAGCTCGATGGCATTCAAGGTGCTGTCGGGCTTCTGAACGTCGATAGTGACCGTACGCACGAGCTCATCGTCTTGCAGGGACCGTCGCCGCGGAGGATCCGGAAGTTCGGCGGTGGGTGCACCACCAGCATCCAAAGTGACATCGGCGTGTTGAACAGTATCCGCTACTGGCGCCGATTCGGGGCCTGCGGACGCTGACTCTGCGAGTGTTTCGGGTGCGTCGTCGCCACCGTTCCGCGCATCCGTTTCCTCGGAATCCGCCGATGCATCCTTCCTACTGAACAGCGGTGGATACTTGCCGCTCGGTGGGGTAAACGTTGATCGACGCGGCCCGCTGGGCACGTACGGCGTGTCGGCGAAGTCGCTGCCGCTGCCTTCGTCGTTCTCAACCATGCCCAAAGGATAAGGGGGTTCACGCCCAATTCTTTGCTGACGAGCCGTAGATGCTCCGTCGAGCTTGGCCGGAATGCTGAACGCTTTATTTGTTTGGCGGCTTTACTAAAGATTCATAAACGGACGATAATACCGTGAACAGGATGCTGACTAGAGAAAAGGCAACGAGTTGAGCCCCACGAATACCGAACCCGTTCTGAGCAATCTCATGAGGGAGCAGCGACGCTTCCCCCCGACTGCGGAATTCACCGCCCAGGCCAATGTGAAGGAGACCGTTTACGAAGAAGCAAACAGCGACCGTCTGGCGTTCTGGGCACAGCAGGCCGAGCGCCTGGACTGGGACCGCCACTGGGATGAAGTGCTCGATTGGAA